>CAZKPD010000203.1:0-3430 GCA_964554585.1 uncultured Rikenellaceae bacterium | reverse complement strand
GGCTCTCGATAATGGTAATCTTCGAGCTCACCTTGGCACCACCAACCACGGCTGTATATGGGCTTTTGGGGTTATGCAACACCTTGTCCAATCCGGCCAGTTCACTTTGCACCAACAACCCAAACATTTTCTTTTGGGGAAAGAATTGGGCAATAATAGCCGTTGAGGCATGAGCCCTATGGGCTGTACCAAAGGCATCGTTCACATACACATCGGCCAGCTGTGCCAGTTTTTTGGCAAACTCCTCATTCCCTTTCTCCTCCTCTTTATAAAAACGAAGATTCTCCAGCAGCAACACCTCACCCCCCTTAAGATTTGCAGCCAACCTTTTGGCCTCTTCACCCAAACAGTCGGGTGCAAACTTTAGCGGTTTCCCCAAAAACCCTTCGATGGTCGGAATAATATGCCTAAGCGAAAACTTATCCTCAGGCCCCTCTTTGGGCCTGCCTAGGTGCGACATAAGGATTACCGAACCTCCATCATTCAGTATCTTTTCAATGGTTGGCATGGCAGCCCTAATGCGGGTATCGTCGGTTACCTGCCTATCGTCATCTAAGGGCACGTTAAAATCGACCCGAACGATGGCTCTTTTACCTAAAAAGTTGTATGAGTTAAAGTTTACCATGGTATATGTTGTTTGATTTGTTTCTACATCAAAGTTACAAAAAACCACATCAATGCATGAGCTATCCCACAATTTTATTTAGTTGCAGCAGCTATTCTAAATGGGTTCCAAATAGTAGTTCAAAACCTTTTTGCTACCTTTGCTCTAAGTCATAAAACAGGATTAACCAATGCAGTTTAAAGATATTGTTGGGCAAAAGGAGGTTAAGGCCAAGCTGATAAAAAGTGTAAAAGATGGACGTATTGCCCATGCGCAGCTGCTGGTGGGGCAAGCGGGAACCGGCAAATTGGCGCTAGCCATCGCTTACGCTCAGTTCATCTCATGCAAGGATAAGCAAGAGGACGACTCATGCGGCAAATGCTCGTCGTGCCATAAGTTCCAAAAGCTGATACATCCCGATTTACATTTCGTGTTCCCGGTCAATAAGGATGATGATGACTCCAAAGGAGCCAAAAGCAGCGATTCGTTTATTCAGCAGTGGCGCGAAACCATTCTGGGCAATCCCTACATATCGGAGTCGCTCTGGTACTCCACCATTGGCATTGGCAATAAGCTGGGCATCATCAGCACCAGTGAGAGCTCCGAGGTTATAAAAAAGCTAAGCCTTACAAGCGTTGAGTCCGAATATAAAACCATGATTATCTGGTTGCCCGAAAGGATGAACGATAGAGCCGCCAATAAGCTGCTCAAGCTCATTGAGGAGCCGCCCTCAAAAACTATTTTCCTTATGGTTACTGAGCATCAAAATCTGATTATTCAGACCATTCTGTCGCGCACACAAATTATTCGGGTTCCACCCATCGAACAACAGGATATAGCAGAAGCGTTGGTAAGCAGATGGGAGATTGATGCCGAAAAAGCGAATAGCAGCAGCCGCATTGCCAACGGAAACTACCAAAGGGCTATTGATTTGGTACGATCGGAGGAGAGTAATCCTTACTTCCCCTATTTTCAGGAGATTATGAGGGTTACCTACAGCAAAAATATCCCTAACCTTTTTGGCTGGGTAGAGAAGATGGGCAAATTGGGCCGAAAGGGCCAGCAGGAGATGATTCAGTACTCGCTTAGGCTGATCCGCGAAAGTTTTATGCTTAACCTGGGTTTAGACGATATTGCCTACATTGCCGAAAGCGAAATGACCTTTTGTAAAAACTTTTCACCTTTTATTAATGCCAAGAATATCCAGCAGGTTTATCAAATTTTCAATGAGGCCTTGGAGCACATCTCGCGAAACGGTAACCCGCAAATCATTTTCACCGATATGTCGCTAAGGCTGTCGTTTTTGATTAACCCCAAATAGGGCTTAAAAATATTTACGTAGACCCTATCGCCCTTTTATGGAAGGCATTAAACTATCAGCACAAAATTATTAACTTTGTGTCGGGTAATAAAAACAACAAATGATATGGAAAAGAGCTTGTGCTCTAGAGGGGCTATAGTTACAACAGACGAAGAGTCAGAAAATTCAACCTATCATAACGAGGGCTGTACCAAGCTTAACGTATACAATTGGTATAAAGATATTCCGAATCCACCATTGACCACAGATATTGTGGAGGTTCAGTTTAAGAATACACGCAAAGCTTTCTTTAGGAACTCCAACGGTCTCCCGCTAAAAGAGGGCGATATGGTTGCGGTGGAATCTTCGCCCGGACACGATATTGGAACGGTAACCCTTACGGGTTGGCTGGTCAACAAGCAGCTTAAAAAAGCGGGTATCGATCCTGAAAAGAATGATATTAAAAAGGTCTATCGAAAGGCTAAGCCTGCCGACATAGAGAAATTAATCGAATCCATTGCGCTAGAAAACAGTACAATGGTTCGCACACGACAAATCATTACCGAGCTAAACCTAAATATGAAGCTGGGTGATGTGGAGTATCAGGGCGACAAGACCAAGGCCGTATTTTACTACATAGCCGATGAGCGCGTCGATTTTCGTGAGCTGATCAAGATTTTAGCCGAAGAGTTTCAGATTAGGGTTGAGATGCGCCAGATTGGCGCACGCCAAGAGGCCGGAAGGATAGGCGGTATTGGCTCGTGCGGAAGGGAGCTCTGCTGCTCATCATGGATAAACAATTTTGTATCGGTAACCACCAATTCGGCTCGCACCCAAGAGCTCTCCCTCAACCCGCTTAAGCTGGCCGGACAGTGCGGTAAGCTAAAATGCTGCCTTAACTACGAGGTGGACACCTATGCGGATGCCCGCAAAGATTTTCCCAAAACCACAATTTTGCTGGAAACTACCCAGGCCATTTATCAGCATCAAAAAACCGATGTGCACAAGCGGGTCATGTGGTATAGCAGTGATGCAGGATCAAACGTAAACCTTACGGCAGTTCCCATCGACCGCGTGAAGGAGGTGATTGAGCTGAACAGCAAGGGCAAGAAACTCGACAACCTGGTTGAGGAAGTTGTTGAAGAAGGAGTAGCTGTTGAAATGGGATACGGTAGCGCCATTGAGGAGAACAGCCTTACCCGATTTGACGAGAAAAAAGCGAGTAAAGCAAAGAAACGCCGCAAAGGAAGAAGAAAACCAAAAGAATGAAAAGGCTTATATCACGATTCATCCCTATCGTAGCAATAGTTCTGTCGGGTTGTATTCACCCGGCAGTGTACGATGAGAATATGGATATTACGCAAAACAAATGGAATGCAGATGCACTGGCCACTTTTAGCGTAAATATTACCGATACGGTTTCTGTTCATCATGTTTACATTAGCGTTCGGAACACCACCGATTACCCCTACAGCAATCTTTACCTGTTTGTAGAGACCCATGCTCCATCAGGAGCCATGCTTAGG
>CAZKPD010000202.1:2979-3732 GCA_964554585.1 uncultured Rikenellaceae bacterium | reverse complement strand
ATCCAAAAAAAATCCACTGGATTTTACTACCTCATTGAGTTTAAAGCTCCCGGTGATTTGATTGAGAAACTGGAAGTACAGTATCGTCGCGACGAACGTGTGCTGCGTTTTCTAACTTTCCGAATGGATACCCATGCCATTGAGTATGCCGAGAAGAAAAGAAGAGCTAAAGTTGAACCAAAACAAAAGGAGGAGTAAGCCATGAGCCAGAATCAAAGTGAAATCAGATATCTTACCCCCCCAACGGTAGATATTAAAAAGAAGAAATATTGTCGTTTTAAGAAAAACAGGATTAAGTATATCGATTACAAAGATCCTGAGTTTCTTAAGAAATTTTTGAACGAGCAAGGAAGGATCTTGCCACGTCGAATTACCGGTACTTCGTTAAAGTATCAGCGTAAAGTGGCTACTGCAGTAAAAAGAGCACGTCACCTGGCCTTGTTGCCCTTTGTAACCGATTTGCTTAAGTAACCGATAGGAGATAATAGTCATGGAAGTAATTTTGAAACAGGATATCCCCAGTTTGGGACATAAGGATGATATCGTAACCGTAAAAAAAGGGTACGCGCGTAACTATTTAATTCCTCAAGGTTTTGCCACTGCTGCTACAGAATCTGCAAAGAAAGTAGTAGCAGAGAATATTAAGCAAAGAGCTCATAAGGAGGAGAAGATTAGGAATGATGCACAAGCTATTGCTGATAAGCTGGAGGGTTTGAAACTGACCATCGGCGCAAAAGTGAGCACTACCGGTAA
>CAZKPD010000202.1:0-2969 GCA_964554585.1 uncultured Rikenellaceae bacterium | reverse complement strand
AATTTTCGGTTCGGTTAATACCATCCAAATTTCTGAAGCTCTTGCAAAAGAGGGGTTTGAGATTGAACGTAAGTATATCCTTATTAAGGATGATCAGGTAAAAGAGGTTGGTACCTATACAGCAACTATTAAGCTACACCGCGAAGTGTCGGTTAGCATCGAGTTTGAAGTTGTCTCTGAGTAGGTTAATCTTGCTACCCAAACGAATATAAAAAACCTCGGTGAATTTTCACCGAGGTTTTTTTGTGGTCTGTTCATTTGTTCCTAAATGGCAGCAATGGCTTCTATTTCAATCATAACACCCAAAGGTAGTTTTACCACACCGTAAGCTGCACGTGCCGGCATATCTTTGGTAAAATATTTGGCGTACACCTGATTCATGGGGACAAAATTCTCCATATCGCTTAGTAAGCAGGTTGTCTTAACCACATTCTCGTATGAAAGGCCAGCCTCTTTCAGAATAGCACCAATGTTTTTAAGTACTTGTTCGGTTTGTTCTGCTACATTATCACCCACCACCTTTCCGGTAGCAGGGTCAACGGGCATTTGTCCCGAGATAAACAGAAATCCGTTGGCTACAACACCTTGGCTATAGGGACCAACAGCCTTAGGTGCCTGTTCTGTACTAATTATTCGTTTCATAATCGTGTTTTAGTTTAGTTGATAAATATGTGTTAGTAATCGTATCTACTTTGTGTCTTGGTATATTTGAGGTCTCTCAGGGTTGCAGATTTTACGTTAATCCTAAAGCTATAGCTTTTTAGATATCCAATAGGAACAATGGCTATACCCATCTCCCAGCAGTGTAAATCTCGGTTTATATTAAGTGATGTAGTGGTTAGCTTCCGATTCTTAAAATCGTATCCTGTAGAGAATCCTACCTTCCAGTTGGGGGTTAGGCTAATACTTCCGGAAACGCTCATGCTCTGCATGATACTCTTATCATGGGCCCTCTTGTTATATGAAAAGGTGTAGTTGAAACGGAGGCTCCAAGGAATGTCAAAATCAACATAATCGTGCTCATATTCGGCACCCAATGATTCTCCGTAGAGCATCGATTCGCCCATGGGGTCGTCCGTATATCCTGATGCATTCGGATCATCTAAGCCACTGTTAAGAGAAGATTGCGCTGCTCCGCCAAGGGTGCTCGCCAATCCCATTCCCCCACCAAGTCCGCCAGCCATTTGCATTCCCATACCCATTCCTGCTCCCATCCCTCTACCTGCCCCTGTGCTTCTACTCCCCTGTCCTGGTGCAGTAGATTTCCGTTTCCCCCCTTGGAGCGAAAAGCTAATCCCTGCGCTGGCGTTTGTCAATCGAACCGGAGCACCACCCATCTTGTACTGTAGCTGGTTAATTCGTCTTCCGGTTTCATCAATCGCGTAAGGATCAAACGAACTGGAAACGTTTATGCTAAACTTGTCAAAAAGAGTGGTATGGGCCCTAAAGGAAATGGGGCTCAACTTCAATGAGTCGGCCAGCATATTGTATGAGCCTGAGAAGCCGAAGCTCTCAAGAATCTTAATTTTTTTTGTACCCGTGATGGTGTCCTGAGGAGAAAGAACCTTCATTTCCAAGTTATTGCCTAGCGAAAAATTGACAGATCCGCTCTCGCCTATTCCGGGCCCGCCATATAGAGTTCCCTCAAAAATGGAATATTTTAGGGTATCATCCGGAGTCATCACCTCTTTGTAAAATCCATAGGAGTCAGCACTAAAATCAGGATGATATGAAAGCGATAGGGATGGAGTCATAACATGCCTTACGGCTTGTACCTTTGATGTGGAGCGGAAAGAATACATCCCGTACAATTTGGTGCTCATTCCAATGGATGTGTTATACTGCCATGCACGTTTGAATCCGGCTACTTTTTCGCTTACAATGCGTTCTTCATCCTCATCCCATCTTTTTCGAGTGGTTTGAGTATACCAGTTCTCCGAGTAGTTGGCGCTGGGACTTACTGTAATGAATTTTAGCATATTGAATGAGGTAGAGATGGGAATGCGGTGCTGCATCCCGCTACGCATCTTTTCAAGCGTGGTGATGGTTAGTATAGAATCTGTTCGGGTAGTAACGCTGTTGTCGAGAGAACCGGTATAGGATAAACCAATTTTTTCGTACCAAGCAGATTGTCCAAAGCTATTTTTGCGTTTAAATGGGTATATCCGGTTCATATTAAGCGAAGCCCTAGGGAATCCCATGTATATTGTACTATCTAGGTTGTTTTGTGAATGGCTCATGGATAGAGACATGCTAAACGGAGTGTCGGCCCATACCTTTGAGTAGGCTATGCTTGATGATATTGTATTGGTAAGAAAACTATTAATGCTTTCGGCATTGTACCTATTGTTGTTCGGAGAGCCTAGGTTTAGGTTGGCCGAAAAGGTTGAGTTTGGGTTTGCTTTGGCATCTTGAGCATGGCGCCAATTTATGGAGTAGCTCTGGTCTTTAACGTAGTCGTCGAAGCCCTTTTCGCCAAAAACGTTGTTGGAAAAGCCGAGCGATACACCTCCAGAAAAGCGGTAACGCTTTCGGTATGTGGTTTGTAGCTGCGTCGCCCATGATCCTTTAGAATAGATATTTCCGGTAAGTTTCAGATCGAAATAGTCGTTTAAACCGAGGTACACCCCTCCATTCTGGAGAAAGAAACCCCGATTGTACTCTTCGCCGTAGCGGGGGATTATGATACCGGAAGATCGCCCCTTTTTATTGGGAAAAAAACCGAACGGAAGGATGAATGGGAAAGGTACATCGGCAATGACCACATAGGCCGGGCCCGTTACCAGCTTATTCCCCGGAATAACCTTTGCCTTTGTAATGGCAATATAAAAGTGAGGGTCATCCAAATCGCAGGTGGTGTATTTGCCTCCCGATATATTGATGGTTTTGTCGGGCATGAGCTTAGTGTCGTGGCTATGCAGGTAGCCTCCGGCCTCTTCGGTAATAACATCTGTGATTTTTGCTTTCTT
>CAZKPD010000201.1:0-3791 GCA_964554585.1 uncultured Rikenellaceae bacterium | reverse complement strand
AAAGAGCTTGTGGTCGTCAGAGAAAAGAGAAAGGCCGGGAAGAGCAATAAACGTGTCGCGTGCTCGACTAGCAAGCCAAGGGAAACCGGCAATGATCTCCGTTTTTTTGCCCCTATTTACAAAAAACTGGTAGGCAGAATTTTGTAAGCATGCCTCTAAGCTGTCCTTTTTTGGTCTTCGTAAAATTTCTGCATTGTACTTCCGCAAAAGCGAACGGGGGTTTTGCTCGGTAGTTGCAGCCGAAAAGATGATGCTTTCATCCTTCTTGATGGATATCTCAAAAAAGCCCGGTACAAAAAGGTCTTCATGGCCTTCGTAGCCGCGTGCTATCTCCTCTTTGTATTCAATGTTGTAGTACCAATCCGGAACAGCTACAAACTCATTGGCCTTGTTTAGCTGCATGTGAAGGTATGGGAAATTTTGGTACAGTTTATACTTAACCCCGTTGGATGTGGGTTTGTACTGCTTATTGGCAAACAGGTTCGACTTGGATAATGAGTGTACATCCCTAAATGCCAAAAAGGGCTTAATGCGGAGCTTGGTGGGACTTTTAGCCTCCTTAAGGGTGTAGCGAATCATAAATTGCTCTTCGTTGTGCACAAAAAGCAGCTCTTTTTCTAGAATTACGCCCCCAACACGGTATGTAATCTTCGGGGTGGGGTCATACTCAAAATCGATAATGTATTTATGCCCTCTGGGGTTGTATATCCCCGGGAACCGTTGAATTCCCAGATTAAACTCTTTGCCATGCTGAATAACGGTTTCGTGTACCGACGAGAGCAGAACATGGTCTTTACCCTCGAAATTATCCAGCGGTAAAACCATTAGTCCGTGGTATTTTCGTGTGTTGCACAGTACAATACTTGAACTAAAATAACCTCCGGCCCTATTAGTGCTAAGAATCTCCCTGTTTAGAGAATAGGATAGGTTAATAAGCTCATTCTGATCAAAGGATAGGAAACTCATAGGTTGAATTATTAAATAATGTTTGTTTGCAACAAAACCTCTATTGGTGTTAATGGGTTAATTTACAAGCAATTAAAAATATGTCAAGGAAGCGAATATATTTGATTACAAAGTAGTCATTTTTTTCTAAAAACAATTGCTTTAGAGACCAGTTATTTTTTCCTTAAATTTGCCCAACCATATCGCGTCCATAAAAAAGTAATCACACCTTTATGCCACATAGCCGCACTCAATTTACCCTTCTGCTACTTCTCTTCGTACTCATTCTCTCTTGCGGAAGCAATCCATTACAGGTTTTGATCAAAGGGACCATTGAAGGGGCTCCCAATACCCTTGTTCTGCTTAGGCATCCTTTGGATAATACAATTGTAACCCAAGACTCTGCCTATTGCAACAAGCGTGGCGAGTTTGAGATGCGGGTTGAGGTAAATACTCCCAGTTTTTTTATGTTACAGGTTGATGGCGAAGCAGAGCCCATTGTACTCCTTGTGGAGCCCAATGATGAGATTGAGCTCTGGGCACAAAAAGGGAATTTGGCCGGTTCGTATAGGGTTAAGGGTTCCGGTGGTTCAATTTTGGTTCAGCAGCTTAACACACGGCTCAACCATACGGTTGCGCAAATTGATTCGCTTTCTCATCAATTTAAATCTTCACTTAATGAGCCCAATTTTCATCAGATAAAATATGCACTTGATAGTTCCTATGCGGAGCTCATAGGTAATCATCGTGAATTTACCATACGGTTTGTAAAAGAAAACCGCTACAGCTTGGCTGCGGTTCTGGCTCTTTATCAGCAGTATGATCCAACCCGATCGGTATTGAATAGGCGTGAAGATTTTCAGCTGTTCCAGCTGGTGGACTCTTCGTTATATCCACTCTATTCGCAAAATCCGCTGGTGGCCAATCTGCACACCAATGTGCGTAAGATGGAAGCGCAGCTTCGGCTTTATGATAAGAGGAATGATATGTTTGAGGTGGGTGAGCGACTGCCCAACGTGCAGCTGCCCTTGGTAACCGGAGACACCATTGCCCTTTGGTCGCTTAAAAAGAGATATGTGCTTGTCGATTTTTGGGCCTCCTGGTGCGACGAGTGCCAGCAGGCAAACAAGCACTATAAGGAGCTATACCAACGGCATGCTCAAGAGGGGTTTGAGATTATTCAGGTGGCCATTGATGAGAATCGGGAGCAGCTGCTAAAAACCTTAATGAATGACAGCATCCCCTGGCTTGTTGCCTCAGATTTTTTGCAGTGGGATTCTCCACTACTCGATTCGTTGAGCATTAATTCCATACCTTCGAACTATTTAATGGATAGGAATGGAAAAATTTTACAGAGGAATATCAGCAAAGAGGGTTTAGAGAAAGTGTTGGGAGGGCGCTAATGTTAGGTGCAAGGCGGAAGAACGTACATTAGGGCGAAGAAGTAGAAAGAAATTCATATATTACAAAATATGTCAAAAAGAAAAAGTAACATGAAAAACAACAATTCAATTATATATCTGATAATCAGTTTATTGCTAATTACAGGTTGTAAACCCACCTCTCAAAATTTGGAAATTTACTATCTTAAAGAAGGCAAGATATGCAATGAAAACATATTGCTCGATTTTATCGATAAAGACGGAAATATACAATCTCCATACATTGATACTGTGAAATTCAGCTATTTGGATTCGATTTCCTATCCAGACATGAATCCCGACCGCGATAAATATCATACAACGCCTTATGCTTTGGATTTTTCAAAAAAAATAGAGACCTATTCGCCTGAATATTATTGTGCCTATACTGTTTATCATATTGTTAAAGTAATAGAATATTACAATGATTTGTTCGGCGACAAAATAGATTTCAATACACAAAAAGAATTCAAAACCATTGATGTTACTGTAGGCGATGTTCCGCTATTCACACACCCTAATTCATACATTTTTGAGAAAAATTCTAATCCGTCACCGTCCTTGTTCGCTCACGAAATAGGACACCGTGCTTTTTGGTATATCGAAGGAGAATTGGGCATTAAATTCAATGGATTGTCTATTACTCACATGGGATTACTTGAATATTTTACCGCGTCGTTCAATAACTCTTCGGTTGTAGGAGAAGACTTCTTACCCGAAAAATTGATAAGAGATGCATCACAACTATACAAATATCCATTAGACAGTTCATTTACAATCAGAAACACACTCCGACTTTTGGAAGAATCCTTTCCGACAGAAATTCAGAATCCGAGAAGCAATATTTCAAAATATTTATCAGCCTGCTATGCCTCCTATAACGATTATATATTGGACAATATTTATGACAATCACAGAGGCGGTATGGCTTTGACAAGTACGTTATGGCGAATAAGGGAACAAATAGGACAGGAAAAAACTGACAAATTAATTGCACAAACTATTCTAAACCTCAACAGCTGTTTAGACAAACGTGTGGAATTTTATCAATCGTCGGAAACGCAACGGCAGAATACGATTGATTGGTACGATGTTTTTTACGGCTTAATTCAAAAAGATAAGGAGTTGTTTGAAGGACAAAATGTAGAAGTCATCACCAATGAATTTACTCGAACAGGATACGCTATTGATGTAGTAAAATATTAATACCCGGTACCTAGAAAGTGTATAAACTATAAGGGTTTTCAGTGGATTTTCAAGCGTTGTAGCCCGCTCAAACTTTCGTGTCGGAGGACAGGTAACTGCCCCGCAATCCCTTACAGCACATACACTCTAGCTAACCCGTTAAAATTGACAAATAAAGACAGGATGATGAATAACGTAAAAAAGTGTAATACGTATCTAAAGTATCTATTGGTGGTAGGG
>CAZKPD010000200.1:0-3805 GCA_964554585.1 uncultured Rikenellaceae bacterium | reverse complement strand
AGGGAAAAAGGTAATGGTAGGAAACAATGTTTCTCACTCCAATAGAAAAACGAAGAGAAGGTTTTTCCCAAACCTTTTGAAAAAGAGATTCTATCTTGAGGATGAGGATCGTTGGATTACGCTGAAGGTTTCTGCCTCAGGGTTACGCACCATCAACAAAAAAGGCTTAAAAGTTGCCTTAAAAGAAGCTCAAGAAAAGGGTTTAATTACTACCTATTAAAAGATACTAAGCTATGGCAAAGAAGGAAAGTAGAGTGCAGGTTATTCTCGAATGCACAGAGCATAAAGAGTCCGGACAACCCGGAATGTCAAGGTACATTACCACTAAAAGTAAAAAGAATACTCCTGATAGGTTAGAACGTAAAAAGTATAATCCCATTTTACGTAAAGTAACCGTTCATCGTGAGATTAAATAATTGACGAGTTATGGCAAAGAAAGCAGTTGCAAAGTTTAAAGCTGAAAGAAGCGTAGGGAAAACCAGTACAAAATGCATCAAAATGGAGAAATCTCCAAAATCTGGTGCTTACAGTTTTCGCGAAGAGATGATCCCCAATGAATTGGTAAATGATTTTTTCTCAGGGAAAATCTAATTTTCACTGACGATACCTCCATAATAACTTAAGCTTCCTATGATTAATGGGAGGCTTTTTGTATTTTTAAGCCTTACGAAAAATTAGGTTTGCAATGAAATTATTTAGAAAACCGTCACCCTCAGAGCAGGAGTCACTCAATAAAGGATTGGAGAAAACAAAGCAGTCACTGTTCTCTAAACTTTCACGTATTGTGGTTGGTAAATCCACTGTGGATGATGAGGTACTTGACAGCCTAGAGGAAGTACTTATAACATCTGATGTGGGAGTTGAAACTACACTTCGCATTATTGAACGTATTGAGCAGAGAGTGGCCCGCGAAAAGTATATGAATGCGGAAGAGCTCAATCAGATTCTTAAAACCGAAACAGCAGATCTGTTGGCAGAGAATGAGTCGGGTGATGTAGATGCTTCCATAGAAACATCAGATGGATCTCCCTATGTTATTATGGTTGTTGGCGTTAATGGTGTGGGCAAAACGACTACTATTGGTAAATTAGCGCATCTATACAAAGAAAAAGGGAAAATAGTTTACCTTGGAGCTGCCGATACATTTAGAGCGGCTGCCATCGATCAGCTTCAAATATGGGCCGATAGAGTGGGTGTTCCCATAGTTAAGCAGGCCATGGGTTCCGATCCGGCATCGGTGGCTTTCGATACCATTACATCGGCTAAGGCCAATAATGCCGACCTGGTTATTATTGATACTGCAGGGAGACTTCACAATAAGGTTAACCTTATGAATGAGCTCTCAAAAATTAAACGGGTGATGCAGAAGGTGATACCCGATGCACCCCACGAGGTGCTTCTGGTGCTGGATGGGAGTACAGGTCAGAATGCCTTTGAACAGGCTAAGCAGTTTACACTGGCCACAGAAGTTACGGCTCTTGCGCTCACTAAGCTCGACGGAACCGCTAAGGGGGGTGTTGTTCTGGGTATATCCGATCAGTTTAAAATACCTGTAAAATATATTGGTGTAGGCGAAAAGATTACCGATTTACAGCTATTTGATCGGTTTGCATTTGTGGAGTCACTGTTCGATAGGTAGTATTCAGTTTTATAGAGAGCGTAAAGGGCGTTAAGCCCTTTTTTTGTACTTTTACCCTTAGTTATATATCCCAAAATAACCACACCATGAAAACTCATTTACCCAAAACGGTGCGTACCCCAATCTTTCGCGATACAGCTTTTCATCTGCCCGATAGCCAAAGTATAAAACAGGCATTTGATGAAGAGAAAGAATACCCAAGAGAGCCCAATCTATACATCTACAGCAGGTATAGGAATCCGACAGTGGCTAATACTGAAACCAAAATCATGGCACTTGAGGGTAGTAAGTGGTCAATTCTTTCCCAATCAGGCCTTTCGGCCATCGATATTGCCCTTTCCGTATTCCAAGAATCAGAATGCAACAGACCCTGGCTGTTCCTTTCCGAAATCTATGGGGGAACCAATCAGTATATCGATGAAGTGTTAATTCGTCGTAGGGGGATTAATGTGTATCGTTTTTACCCCAATGGTAGCTCCTACGATTTAAACCAGCTTAACGCCGTATTTGCTGATATAAGGCCTAAAGTAGTCTTTTTCGAAACCCTTTCTAATCCTATGCTTATTGCTTTGGATGCTCAAGCATTAATTCAAATGGCAAAGGAATACGGAGCTTATGTAATTGTTGACAACACTTTTGGGACACCCTACCTATGGCAACCCCTTGCCGATGGAGCACATATGGTCATTCATAGCGTTACCAAATACCTTGCAGGTCACGGTACTATTTCTGCCGGTGTGGTTAGCGGCAATGATAGGGAATTGGAGAAAAAAGTGCTAGAGTATCGTAAGCTCGTTGGGCATATGCTTTCGCCCGATGATGCAGCCCGTTTGAGCGAGCAGCTTGAAACCTTTGAGCTTAGGGTTCATAAGCAGTTTGAGAATGCAGCGATTCTTGCTCAATTCCTTTCCGGTCATCCTATGATAGAGCAGGTGTTGCATCCTAGCCTAAAGGAGCATCCAACTCATGCGTTTGCATCACAATTATTTGCAAACAAAGGGTATGGGGCTATCCTAACCTTTGACATTTCGGGCGAAACTCTAGAAATCAAACGGAATCGTTGTAATAGATTGATAGATTGGTTACAGTATGAGATCCCTCTGTTGCCTACCCTAGGTGATGTGCGTACTTCCCTTATGCCCATTGAGCCGGTGTGGGGCGAAAAATTTCCCTATCCTGGGATGGTAAGGCTGTCGGTTGGTATAGAAGATGTTAATATGTTAAAGACCGTTTTCTCGGATGTATTAGATCGTTTATAGTTTGATAGGTTAAATGAATTTGTAACCTTCATTTGCTTCTAAACGTTGAATAAGAGTTCCTATTTCCTGTTTATTTTCTAATTTTATACCTTATTTATTTATCCATTCCGTATAAACCTAATGCCTATATGGTAAATCATAGAAAGTCTTTTGCAATCCCATTTGTTAGGATATTCAGCTTACTTGCCCTTATGCTTCCAATGGTTGTTGTTGGTCAGGATGGGCTGGATATTTATGGGAAGCTTAGAATTATTAAGGGAAATTATGATAATTCACAGATCATTGTAACAAAAAATGGTTCCCGATTGCCAAATGTCGCGCTGGGCAAGGGTGGTAGGTTTGATCTTAATTTAGAGTATAATGCAGATTATATGTTATCCTTTGTAAAGGACAACTATGTTACCAAACGTATTAGTATTAACACTGAGGTTCCGGCTGATTTTAAACGTGGCAAAAGCCATGTGCTTGAGTTTGATGTTGAGCTAGAACCACAAGCTGATGTTGACGCTGAGAAGATCTATGATAATCCAATCGCCAAAATTAGATTTGACCCTAGGCTTGGAGATTTTAACTATGATACAGATTACTCTGCCAGTTTTAAGAAACAGGTTAGGGATGAGGAGAAGCGAGTAGCCGAAGAAAAAAAGAATCAGGCCATAGAGCAAGAAAGGCAGCGTATTGCCCAAGAGGCAGAAAAGAGAAAGCAGGAAGAGATTGCCCGTAAGAAAGCCGAAGAGGAAGCTCGTTTAGCCGAGCAGGAGCGTATGCGCCAAGAAGCTGAGCAAAAAAGGATTGCCGAAGCACAAGCCAAAGAGGCTGAGCGCAAGCGCCAGGAAGAAGAGCGTAAACAGGAGGCGGAACGTATCCGTTTAGCACAAGAAGCGCAAAAGAAAGCCCAAGAGGAGGC
>CAZKPD010000199.1:0-3814 GCA_964554585.1 uncultured Rikenellaceae bacterium | reverse complement strand
TACTCCCTGCATTACCTGGTTGCCAAACAGGAAGATAAGCATGTAAACCACAAAGCTGAGCAAATAGGCAATCCCCATGGCCAGCTCGGTTGAGCTCTCCTTGGCTAGGCCATCCTTATCCCACTTTACGGTTCGAACCCGAACGGTGGTTTTTATATTATTGAGAATCTCGTCAAGGTTTTCAATATCATACGATAAAAGCTTTTGAGACTCTATCTCCGTTCGAATAGCACTAGAAATATGAGAAGTAATATCGATGGAGGGCTGCTTGTTAGAGTATAACACTACCGCATCGGGTGATGTAACCACCATGGTTCCTATATACAATACTGCGTAGTAGTTTGATTCAAGAAATGTATCCTTCATATCCTCAACCTTAACCCCGGGCAGAAAAGTGAACTTCAGGTATTCGGTTTGGGGGATCTTCCCCTCAAACATTCCTGTATCGTCAATCACGGCAATGTTCCGCTCATTAGTATCCTCCATGTTCATAATCCAAGCAGGAGCAATCATTAAAGCGGCAAAAAGGAAGGGGGTAAGAATGGTCATTACGATAAAAGACTTTTTCCTAACCCTTGTCAGAAACTCTCTTTCAATAACTAATAGTATCTTTTTCATAATCTAGTTTTTACCATGTTGCTTATTGTACTCTTGAACCACTTGGATAAATATATCGTTCATGCTGGGAACCATCTGTCTGAATCCCACTATCTCTGCAGTAGACAATACCTGCTGAAGCAATCGATTGTCGGTTGAAGCATGAAGCACCTTAATCTGCGCTTTCACAACTCCTGCCTCTTCGGCATGGTTTACCACCTCATAATTAGAGTCTAAGCTCTCTGCCACCTGTCTAATATCGCCTTTAAAAGCCAACTCAAACACGTTACTACCATAATCAAGCCTAACCTGATCGATGGAACCGCTAAGAATATTTTTCGACTTATTGATTAGGGTGATGTGGTCACACATCTCTTCAACGCTACCCATGTTATGGGTAGAAAAGATGATGGTTGCACCATTCTTCTTGAGTTCTAAAATCTCATTCTTGATGATATTGGCATTAATGGGGTCGAAACCGCTAAAGGGCTCATCAAAGATGAGCAGCTCTGGCTGATGGATTACCGTTACCACAAACTGCATCTTTTGAGCCATCCCTTTTGACAGCTCCTCAATCTTTTTGTCCCACCAACCCTGTATCTCTAGCTTCTCGAACCAATACTTCAGGCGCTTTAGCGCCTCTATACGACTAAGTCCCTTAAGCCTAGCCAGGTATAGAGCGTGCTCTCCCACCTTCATCTTTTTATACAGCCCACGCTCCTCGGGCAAATAGCCAATGTTATAGATATCATCGGCCTGAAATGGGCGACCGTTAAATTCGATGTACCCCCTATCCGGACCGGTAATCTGATTGATAATGCGAATAAGGGTTGTTTTGCCTGCACCGTTTGGGCCCAGCAGTCCATAAACACTGCCCTTAGGCACAGAGATGCTCACATCGTCCAGTGCTAAATGGTTGGCATAGCGTTTTTCAATGTTCCTTGCAGTAAGAATGTGCATGTTTAAAAAGATTGAATTTAAGGTGATAAAAGTAATGGCATTTTGTATATAAACCATAGAGGAGCAATAAAAAGGCTACCTTTTTATACAAGTTGCTAAAAAGGAAAAGGCTATAGGTGTGCAAGGATATCGCTCACCATGGTTCGCACATCATAAGCAGTAAACTCTTTTTCGTAATGGACAAGATTTCTACGCTCGTCTATGCTTCTGTTATAGGCTTTGTCATAGTATCGTAACAAAATTCGGGTTACCTCTGTGTAATCCCCTCCCTCTAGGGCAGCTAGGGCCATCTTCACATTATCGCCCCCAAGCCTTTTGCTGATTTTACCTATAGCCTCAACAAGTTCCGTATTTCTAAAATCGGCATACTCATTCACTAGCCGTTTCAACCGCTCTTCCAGTGGAATATCAAACTTAACGAGGGGACTAAAATGCATTCGCTGAAAAAACTCTTGGGGGATAAAAACCCGACCTATGCATTTAGACTCATCCTCAACCCAAACGACCTTGGAGTCGTCAAAATCTTTCATAACCCAAAACAGGTTATTCTCAAACTGTTCCGTTGATATCTGTGGCGCATGCCCCAACCCTCCAAACACAGATCCCTTGTGATCTGCTAATTCCTCTAAATCAACAATCTGTTCTCCTGCATCTCTAAGCCCCCAAAGCAGCTCGGTTTTCCCACTTCCGGTACACGCCGTTAGCACTCTAAAGTTCCAGGGTTTGCTAAGCACTGATGCAGCATACCTCCTAAACCCTTTGTAACCCCCATTAACTGTTACAGCCGGTATTCCGGCTGTATTTAAGAGCCATGCAAATGCTTGGGAGCGTTGTCCTCCTCTCCAGCAGTGAACTATAACATGGTCTTTGAAGGTAAGCTTAGCGGCTTCTTGCACAAACCCCGACATTTTCGGCCCCACAAAGTCTAACCCCTTAAGCATGGCTTTTTGAGGGCTTACCCGCTTATAAAGCGTACCCACTTCGGCTCGTTCTGAGTTGGAAAATAGCGGAATATTAATTGCGCCGGGGATATGTCCGGCAGCAAATTCGGCAGGTGTTCTTACGTCTATTAACGGGTTAACATCCAGCTGTTCTATGACTTGGTGGGGTTCGATTACCGTCACACAATACGAATTAGATGAAAAATCAATGGGTTATTGGGCTGTTTGGTTGTAATGCAAACCCTTGCTTCCCTTCACACATTCAACCACAAAGATATATATTTCAAAAAAAGCATGAACTTACGCTAAGATTCATGCTTTAAAAATAATTATAGAGTGCTAATCAAAAAAGCCTCTCATCCTATCAAAAAAGGTACGATCGCTTGAGTCAGGTTTGGGGGTAAAGCTATCGGACTTGCCTAACTTTTCCACAACCCCTTTCTCCTCTTTGGTTAAGGTTTTTGGAACCCACACATTGGTTGACACCAACAGATCACCCCGTCCGTACCCATTCACATCAGGAACTCCTTTCCCTCTCAACCTCAATATCTTTCCGGGCTGTGTTCCGGGTTCGATCTTAATTTTCACCTTCCCATCAACTGTGGGTATCTCCACGGGTGCACCAAGGGTTGCCTCAGGAAAACTTAGATATAGGTTATATATCAAATCATTTCCATCACGTATGAGTTCTGGATGTTTCTCTTCCTCAATGACCACCAACAAGTCGCCATTCACTCCACCACGACGAGCCGCATTGCCTTTACCCGAAAGGGACAGCTGCATTCCTTCGGCTACGCCTGCAGGAATCTTAATGGTAATAACTTCAGACCCACGAACTACACCCTCTCCGGAACAGCTACTACACTTTTCGGTAATAGTCTTACCCTCACCTTGGCAGGTTGGACAGGTTGCAGTGGTTTGCATTTGCCCTAACAGGGTATTGGTGATGCGATTTACATAACCGTTACCCTGGCAGGTAGAACAGGTAGAATAGGATGAGCCTTTGGCTGCTCCGGTTCCGGAGCAGGAGGAGCAGTCAACATATTTGTTCACTTTTATCTTCTTCTCAACCCCATTGACTACCTCTTGCAGATTGAGCTTAACCTTTACCCTCAAGTCGGTTCCTCGGTTTACCCTACGGCCACCCCTACTTCCTCCAAAACCGCTAAACCCACCAAAGCCGCCAAAATGACCTCCAAAAATATCTCCAAACTGGGAAAAGATATCGTCCATGGTCATGCCACCACCACCAAATCCGCTACCCCCATTCATGCCCGCATGGCCAAACTGGTCATACCGCGCACGCTTGTTGTCGT
>CAZKPD010000198.1:0-3897 GCA_964554585.1 uncultured Rikenellaceae bacterium | reverse complement strand
GCTTAGCATTAAGTACAGACAGCCCACCGAGAATAGGGCGAGAGCCGAGGGAAGTTTACTGGGAGCAAGCGCATTGATTGAGGGCGTTAGTAAGAATCGAAAATTTAGCCATCTTTCCGGTGTGCGCTATAAAACATCAAAGTATATGCTTGCAACGCTGGATGAAAGCGGAAACTATTCGCCACTTTTTGTCGATGTTCAAACCAATTTAGGATACCGTTTCTCTCCCAAGTTTAAGCTGAGTTTTTTGGGGAACCTGTCATCCAACAGCTACAAGTTCGCCCCCGATGAGCGCGAAACCCGGTTTGGCGCATTTACCAACGCGCTACAGCTAAAGGTGTTTTATGAGGGCCAAGAGGTAAACCAGTTTCAAACCCTTCAGGGAGCAGCTACAGCCGAGTATAGACCCACAGAAAAAAGCGTACTTAAGTTTATCGGGAGCGTTTATTCGGCTACAGAAGCAGAAACCTTCGATTTGCTAGGGCAGTATCTCCTCAATGAGCTTGATAATTCGTTGGGATCTACCACCTATGGCGATAGCCTGTTGAATGTGGGCATAGGTGGTTTCTTAAACCACGCCCGTAATTTTCTATACGCCAATTTTTATAGGGTAGAGCATTTGGGGTCCCATGCCACCAAATCCAACACCTTAAAGTGGGGGGTAAGATATCAGTATGAAAGTATTGACGATTTGATTAATGAGTGGGACCTCATTGATTCGTCGGGATATGCGGTACCCTACAATGGTGAGACATTGCATTTATCTTATGCGCTTAACGCATCCAATCTGATAGAGTCGCACAGGATAAACGGATATATCCAGAATAGCAATAAGGTGAATACCTCCATAGGCGAATTTACGACCACTGCCGGAGTCCGTTTTGCTTATTGGAGCTTTAACAATCAGGTCAATGTGAGCCCACGAGCTAACCTAATGTATAAACCCCATTGGGAGCATGATATTGCTTTTCATATCTCGGGTGGTTACTACCATCAGCCACCGCAGTATAAGGAGCTGAGAATGAGGAATGGGGAGATTAACACGGAGATAAAAGCGCAAGAATCAATTCATGCTGTTTTGGGCATGGAGTACCTTTTTCAGGCCTGGGACAGGCCTTTTAGATTTCAAACGGAGGTGTACTATAAGTACATGGACAATCTGATTCCTTATACCATCGACAATGTCCGTATTCAGTACTCGGGGCTTAACCTAGCCAAAGGGTATGCGCAGGGCATTGATTTTAAGATAAATGGGGAGTTTGTTGAAGGCGCTGAATCATGGGCAAGCCTATCACTTATGAAAACCTATGAGGATATAAAGGGGGATAGCTTTTTGGTGAATGGTGAAACCATTTATCCCGGTTATTACCCACGCCCCACCGATCAGCGGTTTAGTGTAGGGCTATTCTTCCAGGATTTTATCCCCGGAAACAAAACCTATAAAGTGCATCTGGCCGGGTTCTACGGTTCGGGCCTTCCTTTCAATAGCCCTTATTCCGAGCGGTATGATATTTATGCCCGAATGCCTGCATATAAAAGGGTTGATATAGGGTTTACTAAAATACTGAAAGATGATAGGGTAAAGGGTGTACCCTTTGTAAGCAAGCAAACATGGATTAAAAGTTTGTGGATAGGTGCTGAAATTTTCAATCTGTTCGACTTTAAGAATACAATTTCGTACCTGTGGGTGCAAACGGTTTCCAATCAAAGCCAAGTATCTGGAAATTATGCAGTACCCAATTATTTAACCTCGCGAAGGTTTAATGTGAAGATTACCGCAAAATTTTAAAAAGATCCTTCAGAATTGCGATCTGTCGATTTCTTAATTCTCCCTTTTCTATTCTGAACAATTCTAGCTCTCTGTATTTGGTTTTTTTTTGCTCATTTCTGAAAATCAGAAGTTTGGATAAAAAAATGACCGTTTTATCCATTTTTCGGGTCGTTAAAAAAACAGATTTTTTAAGGCCTGATAATCAACTATATAAAAAAATATTCGTCAAAAAATTGCTTTTTTAAAACGCAATTCAAATAAAATACGTATACATTTACAGTAGCAAATGTTAAAAATTTGACTGTAGTTTATCTTCATTAGTCAGTTTTTAACGAAACCTTGAAATATGGAAACTAACGGATTATTAGTAGGGCTTAAGCCATTGATGCTACAGGGTAATAATTCATTAACTTGTGGTGAAAGCCAAGCATTTGCCAGTAATAATTACGATTTTCAAGAGGTGCGATTTTGTTATCACTCTCTGCCACAAAGAGATGTGGCAAATTCTTCCATAGTCATCTATTCCCGAGTATTCTCTCCGGAATCCATCTTCAACCATTTCGATTAGTTTCTTTTGCTATAGATTTTTGTAATGATAATAGCCATTGCATTATCAATGCATGGATTATGTTTAACAAAAAACAAAGATTATGAAAAAGATTGGTTTGGTTATCGGGTTACTGGCGGTTGTACTATTCACTTCCGTAACCACTTTGCACTCGCAGGTAAACACTCCTGTATGTGAGCAGGTGAATGTGATAGATGCAAAATTGGGTAGTAATCTTACATTTTTCAAATCGTACCAAGGATTTCAACAAGCAGTGTTGGAAAAAACGAACGACGAATACCATTACACAATATACTTTAAAAAGAATGGTGTTTTTCAGATCGAACAAGTACCTGTAACAGAGCAAGAGTTACGTGAAATTTGTAGTGAAATAGATCGTAAACAAAGCGTTCACGGTGAAGATCCCAGCCAAGAGGCCCGACGAAGATTCTTGATTTCCACTACGGCTTCTTCCCTTGGATTCTATAGTTGGGCAGTTCCAAATATGTTTAAAGATCCATCTGCAAAAGCCTACACTACTTCATATCTTCTAATTGGAGCAAGTGGCTTTTTTATACCGTTTCTAACCACCATCAAAAGTGATATTACCGATGGTATGTCAAGGGCCTACACTATGGGTACACTGTTGGGTATCTCGCATGGTGTAGGGTTTCATTTTCTCACTCACAAAGACCCTTTTTATGATCGGTCTACCGTAAGACATTTGGTTTCAGCAATGGTAATTACCGGTTTAACAGAAGGTTTGGGATTGTTTGCTTTGGCTAAACATAATGGTTACACTTGGGGACAGATGAGTAGTATAGGAAGTGGAGGACTCCATGGATCTCTCTATGGCAACTTGCTATCCAGTATTATTTTTGATGAGCCTGAGTTCGTTGTGTTGGGAGCCAGTTCACTGCTTCTCTCTGCCGGGGGTATGTTTGCCGGTAACTATTTGTATAATAAGCGCAATGTAACCCATGGTGATGTTACGGTAATTAACAGCTATAGCACTTTGGTTTTGGGTTATGGATTATCAGCGGTTTCAGGGTTCGAACCACGTAGTGTCAGACCATATGCTTCAAGTATGCTTGTTGGTTCGGTTGCAGGTATTGGTTTGGGGTTGTTTAGGACACATGATTATCACTATACAAGATTTCAGTCCAATATGATGGTTCTGGGTGAGGTTACGGGGGGATTGGTAGGTTTAGGAATGGCAGTTTTAACAGAGCCGGAAAGGATAAGTGGTATTCTGTGGGCTGTAACCATTGGAGCAACCGCAGGGCTGGTGAGTACCGACCTCATTGTAAGATCAATACAACCCTCTTCAAAAGCCTCTGTTTCTAACCTTAATATTCAATTTAATCCTTATGGGCTGTTGGGCGCTTTTAAGTCAGATAATCATACGTATCAACCGAATGATTACCGGTATCAGAATAGCTTAATACAGCTTAACTATTCATTCTAATCCATTAAAACCTATTTTGATTTGTGGATGTACCATTAAAAAAAGTGATTATGAAAAAGATTGGTTTGGTTATCGGGTTACTGGCGGTTGTACTATTCACTTCCGTAACCA
>CAZKPD010000197.1:0-3922 GCA_964554585.1 uncultured Rikenellaceae bacterium | reverse complement strand
AAGCCTTTTCTTATCTATTAAAAGAATACCGCTATTTATCCCAAAGGGAGCACCGTTTTGCCGTAGTACTCATTCACCACCTGTGCCATTCCGGTGTATAGTGCAGAAAGCCCGCAAGCAATCCCCTCAATACCAGCAATGGTATGAATAAAATGGCTACCGGTGGCATTGGCTAATGCCAAGAGGAAAAATAGACCTACCACCAGCGCAAACACCACCTGAAGTGCACGGCTCAGCTTAAATGTAGCCACAAAGAGGAAAGTGGAGAAGATGCCCCACATGGTTAGGTAGAGTGCCATGCTTGTTGCCGAGGGCTTTTCTGCAGCACCCACTGCCGGAAGCATCCAAATGGTAACCAGGGTTAGCCAAAATAGCCCATAGCTGGTAAAAGCAGTGGTTCCAAAGGTGTTATTCTTTTTCCACTCCATAATTCCGGCAATTACCTGCCCAATTCCGCCAAAGAAAATACCCATGGCAATAATCATGGTATCCAAAGGAAAAAGGCCCGCATTGTGAATGTTAAGCAGCACAGTGGTTAAGCCAAATCCGGCCAATCCCAGTGGCGCAGGGTTCGATGTGTTGTCCTTAAGTTTTAGAACAGAATCCTGTGTCATAAATAATGAATGTTAAGTTTTAATTTGCGAGCGCAAAAATAGTATTTAAACCCAATGCCAAAATGCTCTGTTTGGGTTGATATAGTTTAAAAATAAGAGCACTCCTTAGTAATGAGGCCTTTGGATAAGAAAAGGAGGAAAAAAGGTGTTATATAGCCTGTTTAAAAATCGCTGGCATGCGGTTTAATCTCAAACACGACTATTTCGGGTCGGTTACCAATCCGCATGGGAGGCCCCCAGGTACCAAATCCGGTAGATACATAAAAATGGGTACCATCAATCTGCTTATAGCCCCTGCTAACCTCAAAAATCGCTTTGGTAATATAGTTTAAGGGGAATAGCTGCCCATGGTGGGTGTGTCCCGATATTTGCAGGTCAACCCCATTTTCAACCGCCTCATTCAGCTGATAGGGTTGATGGTCTAAAAGAACGATGAAACTCGAAGGGTTTACGGCTTGCATCAGCTCCGAAAGCGCTGTTCTGGGACCTCCTCCCATCATGGCTGACTGCCTATCATCACGTCCTACTAAAGTGATTTTTTCTCCCAAAGTTATAGCGCTATCGCGCAACACAGCAATACCATGCTCTTGCAAATAGCTTATGGCGCGTTCGGCATTTCCTATATATTCGTGGTTACCCGGAATGGCAAATACGCCCATGGGGGCGTGGAGCTGCTCAAGGTGTTTGCCCATATCATGGGCAATGACGGTGCCCAAATCCTCATCAAACACATCGCCTGCCAAAAGGATAAGGTCTGGTTGCTGTTGGTTGACCATGTGTACGAATTGCTTTAATCGCCCATTCCCAATGATGGTTCCCAAATGGATATCCGAGGCGGCAACAATACGTAAGGGGCCATCGACACTTTGTATTTTATCCGATTCTATGCTAATCCTATTTACCCGAGGATGTGTGGCATTGATAAATCCTCCAATGGTGATTAGGGCAGTAAGCCCATAAATGGCAAGGGTTACCCCCCTAGCAAGCAAAAGATTAGTTTTGAGGGGGAATAGCGTGGTAGTTCCAAAAAATTTAAACCCCAAGTAGATTAAATCTGCAAGCAGGAACAGGAGGGTGAGGTAAAGCATGGCTCCAAGCCAAAAAGAGCCAATGCGGATCAGAAAGGTAGAAACGGAACCGGGAAGCCAAACCTCCATCAAACGGCCTAAGGGATATGAAAGCATAACTACAATAAGCGTTATTCTTAGAATAAGGCTCCAATAACCATCAAACCAAAAAAGAACGCCGGTTCGTTTGTAAAGATAAAGGTTGACCAGAGTGTAAATAATAAGAACTATAGAAAAAAAGAAGATCATGCCTAAATATTTTTGTCTGTTAGCATTCATATCCAAGGCTTACGCTGTTTGTAAATGAGTGGAATAGCCCAATTCAAAAATCATCATTAAAGCTAAACTACAATCTTTAAAATAAGTTCGAAAATGCAAGGGGATTTGATAAGGAGCCTTGCGATTATTTTTTGTAATTTAACCCACAAAATAAGGGATTAATTCTGATAAAATGGGAGAGGGAAAGAAAACAGTTTCCAACGATAAAAGCGTCCTAAAAGAGCTAATTGGAAATCTTGGAGGGGTAATCTATGTGGTTCAAAATAACCGAGTAGTTTTCCATAATCAGCAGTTCAACCGACTTTTAGGCTATTCTGACCGTGAGGTGAAAGACCTAAATTTTACGGATATAGTGCACCCAAAGGATAGGAAGCTGATTAATCTGCTTTTTAGCAATCGCTTTGAAGAGATTCGCCAGAAGAGTTCACGCTCGTACACCTTTAGGGCTTTGCATAGGAACGGTGAGCTGCTTTGGTTGAAATCTAATGTGTCGCTTATTCAGTGGAACGGAGAGATTGCTCTTTTGGATAACTGCTTCGATATTACCCAGCAAAAGGAGGTTGAAGAGAAGTTGGTTGAGGAGGAGCAGAACTTTAGGCTGCTGGTGAATGGTTTTGAGGATATGATTTTTATCGTCAATAGGCGTGGGGTTATTGTGCAGGCCAACCAGAGCGTATATGATCGTTTAAGCTATCCGGAGCATCAAATTATCCTTCGAAATTTTACAAGCCTTTTTGCCGTCAACTACCGCGAAAGGCTACGAGCTAACATTGCTGAGGCCTTTGGTGGGAAACGAATTACCTTAAATGCTCACATTGTTAGCCAAGAGGGTGGTGAAATTCCTATGGAAATGAGATTATTCCACGGAAATTGGAGCCAAAAAGAGGTAGTTTTTGCCATATGCCAGGATATAACTGATCGACTAGAAGCCGAACAAACCATCCGATTGTCTGAAGAGAAGTTTAGTAAAGCGTTTGAGAATAATGCGGTTATGATGATGATTAGCACTTTTCAGGATAATCGGATGTTGGATACCAACGAAACCTTTTTAAATACCGTTGAGCTTCCAAAAGAGCAGGTAATAGGTAAGCGCGTAGAGCAGCTCAACCTTTTTCCAGAGCTGGATCATGTGAGTGAGATTAAAAGGCAAATTTTGGATGAGGGACGGGTTAGCGAGGTGGAAACTATTCTGCTCACACCCTCCAAGCGGAAGCTTATTGTCAATTTTTCCATGGAGCTAATCGATATTCAGGGTGAGCTATGCCTGTTGACCATAATGAGCGATATTACTCAGAAAAAGCAGGCTGAGGAGCGGATTACTCTTAGTGAACAGCGTTTCCGACAGCTGGCTCACCTGCTTCCCGAAAAAGTTTTTGAGGCCGATGCCAAGGGCTATATCACATTTGCCAATCAGTATCTACAGGTTTTCTTTGGGTTTACTGAGCAGCTATTGAACAATGAGCTGCATATTACTCAGCTGTTTGACCACCAAGGGCAAACAGTGATTAAGAATTATCTAAAGAGTAGTAAGGTGATATCCGAACTGCCATCGGTTGAACTCAATGCGCTTAAAGCGGATGGAACCACTTTTCCGGCACTTACACACATTACAGCGGTGGTAGAGAAGGGTAAGCTCACCCGATATATGGGTGTAATGGTCGATATATCTGCTCGCAAAGAGCAGGAGATGGAGCTCATTAGAGCAAAGGTTCAGGCCGAGAATGCTTCGAAAGCCAAAGAGGAGTTCCTTTCGACCATGAGCCATGAGATACGAACACCCATGAATGCGGTGATTGGCATGACAGATATCCTGATAAAGGATAAACCGTTGGAGCATCAGCTGGAGCATTTGAGGGCACTAAAATATTCCGCTCAGGGACTAATGGCTCTGCTAAACGATATACTGGATATCAGTAAGATAGAGTCAGGTAAGCTGACTATTGACAGGCTGCCTATGAACCC
>CAZKPD010000196.1:2589-3929 GCA_964554585.1 uncultured Rikenellaceae bacterium | reverse complement strand
ATGGCGCACTCTTTTGTTCAAAGCTATGATGATGAGCTGACTGCCTTTAGGCATTATGCCGAAACTCATCCCCAAAACTGTATCCTTTTGGTTGATACCTACAATACCCTTACCAGTGGAATTCCCAATGCCATAAAGGTGGGTAAGGAGATGGAAGAGCAGGGGCACAGGTTAAAAGGTATCCGTCTGGATAGTGGTGACTTGGCCTACCTGGCCAAAAAGGCCAGAAAGATGTTGGATGATGCAGGAATGCATTATGTTCAAATTGCCGCTTCTAACCAGCTGGATGAGTTTATTATTAAAAGTTTGCTGGATCAGGGTGCACCCATCGATGTGTTTGGAGTGGGAACCAGTTTGGTTACCGGCCATCCCGACGGTGCATTGGATGGAGTTTATAAGCTGGTTTCCTTTGGTGACAAGCCTAGGATTAAGGTGTCTGACAATCTTATAAAAACTACCCTTCCGGGTAAAAAACAGGTTTACAGGGTTTACAATTCCAACGGGCGCTGGCTGGGTGCAGATGCCATAGCCTTGGAGCATGAGAAATGTGTAGACCTAATGCATCACCCTTTTGATGTGCATAAGAACATGAGTATAAAAGGATGCCATGCTCAACCCCTTTTGGAAAAGGTGATGGAAAATGGGAAACGTCTATATCCTTATAAAACTTTGCAGGAGATTGCGCTATTTGCTCAGCAGCGCCTTGAGCAGCTGCCACCGGAGTATAAACGATTTGTGCATCCACATATCTATAAGGTGGGCATTAGCAATGAACTTAAAGAGCTGCGTAGCAATCTGATTGCCGCCCATAAGGAGTAAATATTCTAAATTTTGATAATAATAATTTACGGAGATTATAATGAAAACGCTTATTCTTATTGATGTTCAGAATGATTTTATGCCCGGAGGGGCATTGGAAGTTAAGGATGGCGATGCCATTGTGCCGATAATTAACAGCATTCAGGATAAGTTTGATCTTATTGTTGCTGCTCAGGATTGGCATCCGGTAAACCATGCCAGTTTTGCAAGCAATCATCCCGGAAAGAAGGAGTTTGAAACCATTAAACTACAGGGGTTAGACCAGGTGCTTTGGCCCAACCATTGCGTTCAGGGAACGCAAGGGGCGCAGTACCATAAGGATGTTGATACCAATAGGGTAGCAGTCTATTTCCGTAAAGGAATGGACCCCAATATTGACAGCTACAGCGCATTTTACGATAATGGCCGATTGAAGAGTACAGGATTAGCAGGATTTTTACGGGAGGTAAAAGCGCAAGATTTATACTTCTGTGGGTTGGCTGCCGATATTTGCGTTTACTTCTCGGCGCTGGATGCGCTGC
>CAZKPD010000196.1:0-2579 GCA_964554585.1 uncultured Rikenellaceae bacterium | reverse complement strand
GGTTTAGTGCCTCCATTATAGAGGATGCCTCCCGCGCCCTTATCCAAGAGGATTTCGAAAAGGCAAAAGCGGATATTATCTCCAAAGGAGGTAGGATTATTCAGAGTTTAGATTTGAGTTAACTCCTTATCCTACTCAAGGTTTGACTTGGAGTCAAGCCTTGAGTGATACCTCACGTTTTATGAGGCTAAAGCCTATTTTTTTTTATTCGCTGTTCCGTCGGCTGAAGCCGACGGTTATTACGGGCTTCACGAAGTAGATTTCCCTCCTTTGGAGGGGTTCGGGGAGGTCTGGTTTACAACTCTTATCCTTCACTGCGAGTTGTCCCGAGCTCGGCAGAGCCAATCTCATTATTGCAGATACGCGGATTCACAATTTTTCAAATTCGCGAATTAGCAACTCTGCAAATTCGCTTCACGTTTTACGGTCCCTGAGCTGGTCGAAGGGCACGCTTCATATAGGCAACAGCTGCGAAGCAGCGCAACATTTGTTGAGAAAAGAAGACCCCTTTCCTTCAAGCCGCATAGCGGCGCAACATGGGTTTCGGTGCGCTGCACCTTATAGTTTTAGGTTAGTTTAATAGTTACAACAAAGATTGCGGCACGCCTGTCTGCCGACAGGCAGGCTGTGCCGCTTATTCCACTCAAGGTTTGACTTGAAGTCAAGCCTTGAGTTAAGTTAAAGTATTTTTTAGTGTTATTAATTTCACATAGTAGATGCAACTCCTTAAAATAATTCATAACTTTTCATCGGCTTTAAAAAGTTGAGCCATGATTTCTTACTACTCACTAAAAAATTAATGCTTATGAAAAACAAGATTCTTACTCTTTTTTTAGGGCTTATGCTGCTAACCGGCGGGTGGTTGGTGGCGCAGCATGCCGTGTGGTGGGATGACCCGCCCCCGCCGGGTAGTAACACCACCCGCGACCACTCCGTTAGCTACGGCAGCGGTTTTGCCTGGCAGGTGGTACTGGGTACCTCCGACTCCGAGGACTTTGGTTTTGATGCCATTGCCGTAAGTAGCGGGGGGTACTTAGTGGTGGGAAAAAATGCCTATTTCAGTGGCTATACCGTAATTAAAAGCGAATTGGTGCTTTATCGACTTACCGAGGAGGGCGATTTGCTATGGGAAAAGGGGTACTCTTTTGATGATTATAAATATCTTTTAGATTTTTCGGTGATTGAAAAGCCTGATGGTACATTTTTTATTTTCGGTTTGGTTGCCGGAGGAACGAACCCTGATAAGTTTGTGCTAATTGATGTGGATTCAGTGGGTGATACTCTATCTATACATAGTTGGGCAACTAGCCCAACGAGTGGTCGCCAGCTTGTGCTGAACCTGACCAAGAGCACTTTCGATGATTCCTTCTTCCTGTCACACAGGGAGCGTGTAGATGGTGCTTTCATCACCAAATCTTATAATCTTAGCTATACCCTGGATACGCTGGCCTACACGGAGTTCCCCAATTACCATGTGGTGATGGTGGATTATGTACATAAGCCCTTTGGTTATATCCATATTGGGGGGCATTATGATTTGCTGTACTACCACTATTTGATTGATTTTCAGGGTGAGCCGATTGATTCTTTTCCTGATCCTTTTGGACAGGTTGAGAAGTATAGAACCCGTCCAATACAGAGCTTACGGAATGGGAATAATTTTTTTAGCCGTAAGTCTTCTCATAATCCGGATATTATTTCAATGGCCATTACCAACAATATGGGCGAAGTGCTGTATGGTGGCCCCAGCTATTTTTCCGAAGAGGAGGTTTGGTGGTACGATCGTGTCATGGCTCACATCCCCCTTCGAGAATTTTCCGATGGAAGCATCTGCTTGCCATTTCAGTTCTACTTAGATATTTATGATAATGAATCCATTGGGCTGGTAAAACTCAACTCCATGGGGCAGCTGCTGGGCGATACGGCCATAAGCCGTATCGAGGGTCAAATGAACCTTGCCAAAGTGCTGGAGGGGGGCGATGGCCGTCCGATTATCTTTGGCACCGGAGAGAATGGTCCCTTTGGGGGTACAATTACAGGGAATGATATATTTGTTGCTAAGATAGAGAATTGGAATCCCGTAGGCGTGCCCACAGTTGAAACAACCGCTACGCAATCCCTTAAGGTTTACCCTAACCCCGCAGGGCATACCGTAACCGTAGAGTTGCCACAGGGTATTGGGGGCAGGCTTACCGTAACCACGCTTACGGGCACAGTGGTGTTAAGCCACAGGGTGGATAATTCCCATTCGTTTTCCCTAAATACCGCCGGCTGGCCCCGTGGGCAGCTGCTGGTAAGTCTGCATACCTCCGGTGGGGTATATACCACCAAACTAATTAAAAACCATTAAACCATTTAGCTATGAAAACCACAAAAACCAATTTTTTTAGCAGAGGGTATTACTCCCCGTTTGCTTATCTACTACTAAGCCATAAAACCAAACGCCTATGAATAGCAAAATTCTTTTTTTAATAATGCTACCGCTGTTTTTATTCAGCTGGGGTAGGTTATCCGCTCAGGAGCAGTTTATCCGCAATAGTGGTGAAAAGGAGGATGATCCCAACTGGGTATGGTACACC
>CAZKPD010000195.1:0-3932 GCA_964554585.1 uncultured Rikenellaceae bacterium | reverse complement strand
TTCTTGTCAGGCTGTTACCTACTCCTTGTCAGCCTCTCGTACTTAGACAAGAAGAGAAAAGAGAAAGATCGGTCAAAAAGTAGAAAAACGGAACTGTGGAAACATGAAAAATACATTAGGATAAAATAAAATTAAAGATACAATATGAAGAAAATCTTTTTTATGACACTTACTGCAATTGCTGTGGGTGCATGTAATTCCGAGCCGAAATTCAAGGTAGAAGGTGAAGTTGCCGGCGCCGATGGTAAGATGCTTTATTTGGAAGCTTCGGCTTTGGAAGGAATTATCCCTCTAGATTCTGTGAAATTAAAAGGTGACGGCTCGTTTGCTTTTAAACAGACACGTCCCGTTTCTCCCGAATTTTATCGTTTAAGAGTAGATGAAAAGGTTATTAATTTTTCAGTAGATTCTACTGAAGCGGTAACGATAAATGCTCCTTATACTGATTTTGCTACAGCTTATACCGTAGAGGGATCTGCAAACAGTTCGAAGATAAAGGAATTGACAATAAAACAAGTCCAGCTTCAGAACAGTGTTAACACGCTGTATCAGTCCATGCAAGGGCATAAAATCGGAGCTGACGTATTTCAAGACAGTCTTGCCGCTTTGTTGAAGAGCTACAAGGACGAGGTGAAAATCAATTATATCTTTGCTGCCCCTAATACAGCTGCAGCTTATTTTGCTTTATTCCAAAAGCTGAATAACTATCTTATATTCGACCCATTGAATAGCAAGGAAGACGTCAAATGCTTTGCTGCTGTAGCAACCAGCCTAAACAATTTCTATCCTCATGCGGATCGTTCTAAAAACCTTTATAATATTGTGATCAAAGGAATGAAAAATACTCGCACTCCGCAACAAAAGGTTTTGGAGCTTCCAGAAGATGCCATTAATGAGACGGGTGTCATTGATATCAGTTTGCGTGATATGAAGGGTAATATTCGTAAATTAAGCGAATTAAAAGGCAAAGCAGTTATTCTGGACTTTACTATTTATCAAAGTGCAGTATCTGCTTCTCACAACTATATGTTGCGTGACTTGTATGACAAATATGTTGATCAAGGCTTAGAAATTTATCAGATATCCTTGGATGCCGATGAGCATTATTGGAAAACAACGGCTGACAACTTGCCTTGGGTATGTGTACGCGATGGTAACGGAGTTTATTCAGCGATGGCAGCCGCTTATAATGTACAAGAAATTCCTTCGTTATTTCTCATAAATAAGGCTAACGAGTTGAGTGCACGTGGCGAGAGCGTTAAGGATTTGGAAGCAGCGGTTAAAGCTCTGCTTTAAGGTGTTATAAATTAGAATATTTCATTTAAATATGTTACAAAGCAGCCTTTTTTTCTTGACACGCATTGTTTAAAAGTTTATCTTTGCAAAGGAAAATCGAAAAGAGGGTTCCAGCATGCTGATCATGTTGGAATTCTTTTTTGTTTTTGGGACTATTAAAAACTAATATAATATTTAAGGAGGAGAAAGTATGGCTTATATGTCAGAAGAAGGCTACAAAAAATTGATGGCCGAACTAAGACAATTGGAGGCGGTAGAACGCCCCAAAATGTCAGCTGCAATTGCAGAAGCACGTGACAAGGGAGACTTGTCGGAGAATGCCGAATATGATGCTGCTAAAGAAGCACAAGGTATGCTCGAAATGAAAATCAATAATCTGAAGTTGACGATAGCGGATGCCAAAATTATTGATGAATCTAAATTGAAAACCGACTCAGTACAGATATTGAATAAGGTAGAGCTGAAGAACTTAAAAAATGGAATGAAGATGGTTTATACCATTGTTTCTGAAAGTGAAGCCAACCTGAAAGAAGGTAAGATTTCTGTAAACACTCCTATTGCTCAAGGTTTACTTGGCAAAAAGGTAGGAGATGTGGCAGAAATAAAGGTACCGCAGGGTATGATTAATCTGGAAGTAGTAGATATCTCATTTTGATTGAAAAGGCAGGTTCGTATACGAGCTTGCCTTATTTTATAATAATATAGAGCTATGGCAACAATATTCAGCAAAATTATCGCAGGCGACATTCCTTGCTACAAGGTAGCAGAGAATGATCAGTTTTTTGCCTTTTTGGATATTAATCCGTTGGTAAAAGGCCACACCTTGATCGTTCCCAAACAAGAAGTGGATTATATCTTCGATTTGACCGACGAGGATTTAGCGGCAATGCATGTGTTTGCTAAGAAGGTAGCGCTTGCTATCGGTAAAGCTTTTCCTTGCAAAAAAGTTGGTGAAGCTGTATTAGGACTGGAAGTTCCCCATGCCCATATACATTTAATTCCGATGCAGAGTGAGAAAGATGTACTTTTCTCAAATCCAAAATTAAAACTGACAGATGAAGAATTCAAAGCTATAGGCGAGGCTATTCGTGCAGCTCTTTAGAAAGGTTTATTTTCCTCCTCTAAATAAACGATGAGGGTGTGTCAATTTTGGCACACCCTCTTTTCGTTTCGTTCTTTTTATGTATTTAATTTTTCAATTAAATATAATCTTCCCCTAATTTGATTTGCGTATCGTTTACGAATTTGCGGATGGCATGTTCTTCATCTTTCTTGCAGATAAGCAGTACATTGTCTGATTCAGCAATGAGATATCCTTCCAAGCCATCAATAACTGCGAGTTTGTTACTTGGTAGTGCTACGATGTTATTTTTGCTGTCGTATAGCAATGATTGGCATTTCAAGGTTACGTTGTTGTTTTCGTCTTTCTCTGATAGGTCATAAAGAGAGCCCCAGGTACCTAAATCAGACCAGCCGAAATCGCCTAATGATACATATACATTTTCAGCTTTTTCCATGATTCCGAAGTCAATGGATACATTCGGGCAGGCAGGGAAGTTCTCGTTTATAAAAATCTTCTCTTGAGGCGTTCCATATACACTGTTGCCAGGAACTAATTTAGAGGCCAATTCAGGAAGAAGTTTTTCTACGGCTTTGATAATGGTGTTTACATTCCACATGAAGAGACCGGAGTTCCAATAAAACTCTCCACTCTCTTCGAATACTTTTGCCAGTTCAAGTTCCGGTTTTTCCGTAAAGGTCTTTACTTTATAGAAATTATCGCCGGCAGATTCAGCAATCTGTATGTAGCCATAACCCGTTTCAGGACGATTGGGCTTAATACCAAGAGTTAGCAACTTATCGGATTGGGCAACGAAAGATAAACCTTTCTCAATGGCAGCGAGAAATTCATCTTCTTTTAAAATAAGATGATCGGAGGGGGCAACTACAATATTTGCATTCGGGTTTAAAGCACGAATGTGATAGGCTGCCCATGCAATGCAGGGGGCCGTATTTCTACGGGTTGGCTCCAGCAATATTTGTTCGGGATTGAGTTCGGGAAGTTGTTCCTTTACGAGGTCAGCATACAAATCATTGGTAACTACCAGAATGTTTTCTACTGGTATTACTTTGCTAAAGCGATCAAAGGTTTGTTGCAATAATGAACGTCCTGTACCAAAGAAGTCTAAGAATTGTTTAGGAAGTGTTTTGCGACTGAATGGCCAAAAGCGGCTACCAATTCCTCCGCCCATAATTACGCAAAAGTTATCTTTATTGGTTATCATGTTATTGGTTTTAAAAGTTTCTGCTAATGTACAGCATATTTTATTAACACGATATGGTTAAAGAGCGTTTTCTTCTTTTTTTCTCTTTTTTTTATGATAAGTATTGCAGATTTAGAAAAAAGCTATATCTTTGCACCGCATTTGAGAAATCAAAGATGCCCAGATGGCGGAATCGGTAGACGCGCTGGTCTCAAACACCAGTGGATTCACTTCCATCCCGGTTCGACCCCGGGTCTGGGTACAAAAATAGCCTGTTAATCTGTTGATTTTCAGGCTATTTTGATTCTCTGGGTGTAACATAGGTGTAACATTTCAACCAACGGATCACGGATCACCGTAAAAAGTTGAGGG
>CAZKPD010000194.1:1303-3933 GCA_964554585.1 uncultured Rikenellaceae bacterium | reverse complement strand
ATCAAAAATTTCTAGAGAAACCTCTTTGTTAATGGTCGCACGCAAATCTTTTTCGGTTTGGGAAGTGCTTGTGCAGCAAATAAAAAGCACGCTCATCGCTATTAGAACAATTGCTTTCATAGAAATTAGTCCATGTTATTATGCCCTTTGATCATTAATTTATTAAGTTTATCCTTATCAAGCAGATTCATCAATTGAAAAAGAAGCTTTGATGAGGTCTCCACTTCGCCCGGAAACTGCATATATCTTTTTTTCTTTTTCATCAACGACAAACGCCCCTATTGGATGGTTTAGGTAAAGAATAGCAATAGACTCACCTTCCCAGTTAAATACATATATTTTTTCAAAATGGAATGACGAATTTTCTGTGATTTGCTTCCCGGAAAATCCTGCGTAAATATATTCATCCGAACAAGAAATATAGGTGTAACCGACTTTTGTATGCGGAGGGCGATCTACACCTGCATATTCTTTAGTCTTAAAGACCTTAAAGTCAGGATTGAGATTTAAGGGTCCTCGCAAACACTTAACGAGGGTGCCGTCAATGTTATAAATCTCTATTGCATCAATATAGTAACAGCTGGCAACAAACTTCGTTCTATCCGGCTTAACTTTAAAATCACCTTCAAAAAGCAATTTTTCCGGCTGAGGATTCCATTCTTCTTTATTTGAATGCTCTAAGACAGTATATTTTGATAAGGTATTAAAATTCCCATATCCTTTGATGATTCTATTCGCTTTGAAATCATAAACATCGTACTTGTTCTTTGTGCCGGTTGAGCCAAAGGTAATTAAACTGGAATGATTTAGGTATCTGGCCAGTAATACATTTAAATCAGTCGCATATGATTTTAAATATAGCTCTCCTTCCAAAAAATTATTCATGAACCACAAACGTCCTAAACCACTATCAAAAACCCAAAACAAGTCATTATAGAAGCCACTACTTCCTGCTGATAAAATTTCATCAGGGCCTCTTCCTCTTTTTACTTTCTTATCTACCAACTCGCCTTGTATTGTTAAAATATTCATCCAATAGCCCCCCTCATGTGTTCTTGAATTATGACAAATTATGAAATTATCTTTCAGGTGCATTTCTTTCGGTTCAGGGTGAGGATAGCCTCCGATCTTTTTAAACTCAATACTTAAAACTTGAGGGAATTTTTTTAAAGGAGTCTCATTTTCGTTAACTCTTATTCTTTGCCCTTTACTGGAGGTGCTGACTAAAAGAACAAGTATACATAGATAGATTTTAAGCATTTTAGATAATTTATCGTGTGAGCAATTGCAATAATAGACAGGTTGAAATAAACAACCTTGGCATGCAGATTGGCAATGGTGCTGCACCGAAACACTGAGTATCTGCTCCTGAACGGCAAAGGGCACCACCGCCCTGCGCTGCGCCTCCAGCTTGCCGTTGCTGATCAGTTCCAATTCAAAGTCGCCCCGAACGACCTGAACTACCCCCACCTCTGTGGTGGAGGGTGCAAGGTGCGATAAGCGCGCGGCTTCGGCCCCTTCGGCATCAATCAACACAAGTATTATTATTCTTGAATACATCTAACAGATAATCCATTCATTATAACAATTGGATATGCCAATACTCCCTTTTTGTTTTTTTCTATGGTGATTCGATAAGCAGATTGGTTTTGTACATTTATTGTTGCGGTCCAGAAGAACGCAGCATCGCCCTGAAGATCAAACCCTGTTGCTTCTTTAGAGATGAAAACATTACCTTTAAATCGAAGACCACCAAGCTTCACTTTGAATGCAGATTCATTTTCTCTAATAGTGTAGTTGTTCAATCCTGCTGGGGATTGAAGTTTTTCAGCGACAGTCTCTTCGTTTATAAAACCAAGATTGTCATCTACGTTTTCCTGCATTCCTATAGCAATAAGCAAAATCTTCCAGTCTTCTAAAGTGGGTAGTCGCCATCCATCGGGACAGCCATTAATTGCCGAGGTATAGTTGTATAGGACACCGAAGTTGGCAAAGCTCTCCGTCAACTTTGCCTCCTCTACATTCTTACCTTCATAATTGTAAACGTATTGATAAGGAAGGCTGTTGATTTCCATTAAACCTGATCCCTCCGAACTGGGATAAACTTTTGGCAAATAGGTCAGGTTTTGTGCCATCCAAACTTGTTCGCCTATTTTCACCCATTGGTATATTGTACTGTCTCGGTTGTCAAAAAATTCGCCTTTGTGTTGTGCTGTTAGGCCTTTGGTAAGAAACAAGAGCAATATGTATGCGTGTCGAATTCCTTTTGAAATCATTTTGAAAGGTTATAAGTTCTAACTACTGGTACAGGAGTATAATCGATGCAGTATAGCTGGTTGGTTTTAGGGTTTATGTCAAACGCAATTATTGGATGATCAAATTCAAACTGTTTAATAGGATTGCCATCCCATGAGAACTGAAAAATGTAATTTGGCAGGAAATCGCTGGTTGATCTTATATCATCTGTTCGTTTTCCACAGTATGCAATATAAAAGCCATCATTGTTGGCATAAGAGTGACTATAGCCAATAAAATTGGGTGAAAACTTGATCATTGACCCAGCTTTGCTGGTTACTTTTTCAACATTGAAATTATGGCCAGATGGCCCCCTTTTTGTTATTTTTGAATCG
>CAZKPD010000194.1:0-1293 GCA_964554585.1 uncultured Rikenellaceae bacterium | reverse complement strand
TCATTTTATTGAAAAAAAACATAATAAAACATCGCTATATTGAAAATTTCTATTACATCTGTCCTTGTGCAACCCAATACTGCATGTTTTCCATCCTCAGAAGCAGATATTGATGCCATGAAAACTTCATTGCCTATTTCGGTATCAATGTTACTAAACATTTCGGAAGGGTGACTGCCAAACTTTTTTAGTAAGTTGCCGGATTGATTATACAATGCCAAACGATTAATGTTGTCTGTTTCATTAATTGCAAGAAAGTTTGTGTCATTTATCATTACGCCTGACATTATGTAAGGATGTTCTAACTGCAAAGAACCCGTTATTTCAAATTCTCTTGATGAGGTTGGTGATAATTTAATTAATTTCCCTTGATTAATTCCAAAGACCCAAATGTCTTTACCATGTATATTTATCCCCCAAGCTCCTTCAAGTTCTTTGGGGCCCTTTCCCTTTGAAATTATCTCCTGTATGTTTTGGTTTATCAGGTCAATGATTTTAATATGAGTATCGGACCCCAGATCAAGGAAAACGAGAAATGAATCTGGATGATACTTTAGCCATCTTGGGTCCAACAGATTAGCTCCCTCGTTTATTAGCATATCTCCATCCCTAAGATGCTGATGTTCTACAAAATCAAGCTCAGTGAAATTTGGCTCATGATTCTTGTTATTACAAGAATAAACGATTCCTATGAATGTGAGAATCATCAAAGTTCTTAGTAGATTAATGTTGTGCATTTTGATGTCTTTTAATTAGGGTTCTTAAATTTTAAATAGGGAGAGAAATTCTCTCCCTATGTCTTTATCAAACCTATCTTATTAATAATTGCTCCATCCTTGAATATAAATAGGGTACCCTCCTGGAGTCATCTGTCTACAAACCCAACCACATGGGTAGCAGTGATAACTACTAAGCTCCGCCTCTGCTTTTTGCATAATCATGATATTCTCAAGCGAAATATCGCCGGCACTGTTTGATTGTACCATATTCATGTTAAACATGGTCGCTACTGCGAAAAAACTTGTTGCTATTGCGAAAATAATTTTCTTTTTCATTATTATAAATTTTAATCATGTAAAGATTCGCTGCTGATAATAAACAGCTATTCGTTTTCTAAACTTAACTTAAATGCCCTACTGCCTTGCAGTAGCATTTTTTCGAAATATCACGGTTCGTAATCCTGTGTCTTTTCGAAATTATTATCTTTACGTCATCATTCAAACCTCCTTTCTTTTTTAAGTTTGGAGGGAGTCGGAAGAGGAAGCATGGGCTGCGGAGCACAGGGGCTTCCTC
>CAZKPD010000193.1:1247-4182 GCA_964554585.1 uncultured Rikenellaceae bacterium | reverse complement strand
GCGGTTTAGTAGGGAGCAGATTGTGCCCACCGAGAGCGATGCCTATTTTCGCAAACAGCTGCTTTGGGGGCATGTGCACGATCCGGCAGCAGCACTTTTAGGGGGCGAAGCAGGTCATGCAGGCCTTTTTTCCAATGCCAACGATTTGGCCAAGCTCATGCAGATGTATTTGAATAAGGGGGAGTATGGAGGCGAGCAGTTTCTACCCGCCAATACCATTGACTACTTTACCAGCTGCGTAAACTGTGCCAATGGTGTGCGCCGTGGGTTAGGATTTGATAAACCCGAACCTGATCCAAAAAAGAGTAGTCCTGCCAGTAGGCGTGCCACTTCGCTAAGCTATGGCCATTCGGGTTTTACCGGTTCACTGGTTTGGGTTGATCCGGCCTACGATCTGATCTATATCTTTCTTTCCAACCGCATTTTTCCCGATACCAACAATTCAGCCCTCACCAAAACCAATGTGCGAACCGAAATCCAAGAGATTGTTTACAATGCCATTGGTGTAAATGCGGGGGGTGGGGAGTAGAGGAGTTATTGTTGGTTTCTTTTGAAATTTTCGGCCTGTTCAAAGATTTCTACATAAACTTCATCCCGTTCAACAGGCGGATACCCAAATTGATCAAGGATTAGGATTAAGTCTACCTTTAATGCCGATTTTATATCTTCCCGTTTATTCCAATCCGGATATTTGGATTGCCTATCAACTATCTGTTTTACCTCTCTGGAAAGGTCTATCAGCTTATCTTCAGGATAGGTGAAATCGTACTTAATACACAGCTCTTTGAGAATATCGTAAAAAGCTTTCTCTTCAAAGTCAATTCCTAATTTTTCGCCTGCTGTAAACTCTTTTTGCACATCCATTATAAGATTTGTAAGAGTTTCGGCAATTTCTTCATAAACCTCACTGATAAGCTTATCGTTTGCAGAACGGTCGTTGTAGCGTTCCACAATGGCTTGCATCTTTTTGGTGAAATCTATGCCCTTTATCCTGTTTACCTTTTTGATATCGGCAATGGCCTTGGCCAAAAGCTGCTGGAGCAGCTTAATTTTGGTATTGGGAAGTTTTATTCTGTCAATCTTCTCTAAGTAGTCCTTGTCAAATATATCCTGTTGGGTCTCGGAGTGATCGCCCAGCTTAAAAATCTCTTCCACACCATCACTTTGCAGGGCATCCTTAACCATTTCTCTCACCTTGGCATTCATCTGTTCCGTATCGGGAGCATCGCCTTTGGTTAGCTTAACAATAATGGAGCGTATGGCAAGGTAGAAATGGGTGTTATCCCTATCTTTTTGCGTTAACTTCTCACTACCCGTACAAATATCATAGGCGGCTTTAAGTCGCTTAACCAGTCCCATAAAACGGGTTTCCATGGAATTTGATTGTTGAACATATTCGGTGGCCATATTTAGGGTGTGAAGCTGCTCCAGGCTACTACCGCTAAAGTATTGTGTGCTGTCGAAACCGTGCATCAGCTTGGCCAACAGGTCTAAATGGTCTTTAACTATTACCAAAGATTGATCTATATCCTCAAAGTGATCCCTATCACCCGCATTATACAAGGCTAAAGCCAGATTCATATGCTTCTTAATTCCAATGTAGTCCACTATCAAACCCTTTTCTTTACCCTTAAATCTGCGGTTTACCCTCGATATGGTTTGTATTAGATTATGCTGTTGAATGGGTTTATCAATATACATACTATCCAAAAATGGCACATCAAAACCGGTGAGCCACATATCTACTACAATGGCTATTTTAAAGTTGGATTTGGGATTCTTAAACTGCTTATCCAATTCCTTTCTGTATGCAGGAGAGCCCAGCATATCCCATAATTCTTTCTCATCATTTTCACCGCGGGTCATTACTAATTTGATGTACTCAATGGGCATCAGCTCTTTAGCCTCTTGTTCGGATAGTTCTACACCCTCTGCGGTTGCCCTTACCTCATTCCATTGTGGGCGTAACTTTATTATCCTTTTATAAAGCTCATAAGCAATTTGGCGGTTACTGCTCACAAACATGGCTTTACCCATCACCGTTGAACCCTCCCTAAGCCTTTGTTCGTAGTGGTTTACAAAATCTTCGGCCACTGCTTGCAGTCGGTCAGGGTCGCCTAAAATGGCATACATATTGGCCATTTCCTTCTTACTCTGCTCAATCTGATGCTCATTGGCACCCAGCTGTTCCATCTCCTCATAGTATTTCTCAATCTTCTCCAGCTCGCTATTCTTCAACACAACCTTTGCTGCACGACCCTCATACACAATGGGAACGGTAATCTTATCTTTTACCGACTCCTTCATGGTGTAGCTGTCTATCACCGGGCCAAATACATCCAGCGTGGCATCAATGGGTGTACCGGTAAAGCCCACATAGGTGGCATTGGGTAGCGAGCTGTGCAGGTATTTAGCAAAACCGTAGGTTTTAGTTACTCCCTTATGGGTTACCCGTACCTTTTGCTCAAGATTTACCTGACTACGATGCGCCTCGTCGGAGATGCAAATCACATTGCTGCGTTTGGTAAGCAGTTTTGTATCCTCGGTAAACTTATGAATGGTGGTTAAAAATACTCCGCCGCTCTGTCGTCCCTGCAATTTTTCTCTAAGGTCGGCACGGCTTTCAACGCTTTCCACCGTATTATCCCCAATAAATCCTTTGGCATTGACAAACTGCTCCGACAGCTGGATGTCCAAATCGGTTCTATCAGTAATAAGCACTATGGTGGGACTGGCAAAGTGTTGGCTTTTCATCAGCAGGCGGGTTAAATAGAGCATTATATAGCTCTTTCCCGAGCCTGTGGCCCCAAAATAGGTTCCGCCCTTCCCGTCGCCCTGTGGTTTTTGGGCGGTCATAATATTGTTGAAAAGTGCCCTTGCTGCGTAGTATTGCGGATATCGGCAAACTATTTTTAGCTCATGCCTGCTGTTGTCT
>CAZKPD010000193.1:0-1237 GCA_964554585.1 uncultured Rikenellaceae bacterium | reverse complement strand
AGTTGCGAATAATATCGCGCAAACGGTTCTTGTTAAGCATACCCTGCACCAGAGACCCCATGCTGCTAATGCCGTCCACATCCTTATGTTGACCCTCAATACGCCGCCAGGCGTAAAAAAACTCGTAAGATGTAAAGAATGAGCCGGCCCTGTTGTTTACCCCATCGCTAATAACGCAAAGGGCATTGTAAACAAACAGTTGGGGGATAGCTCTGCGATACCGAACCGTAAGCTGCTTATAGGCCTCATGAATGGTTACCTCTTCGCGTATTGCGCTTTTAAACTCAAATACCACCAGCGGCAAACCGTTTATATAGATAATACCGTCGGGAATGCGCTTTTCGGATCCAATAATCTCCAGCTGGGTAACAAATTTGTAGCTATTATTATCGGTATAGGCAATATGTGATTCCTTATCAGATACCTCTATAAGCTCTTGGGGTTGTGGGGTTCGGTGTTGGCTTAGCCCTGTATAGTCTATTAGCTGAATATAAATATCCTTTTGGCTACGGTCTTCCCGTTTTAGAATAAACCCATCGGAAATCATTTGTATAAACTGCCTATTGCTGCTGTACAGATCCGATGCGGGCAATGATTTAAGCCTAAGGATAATGGTGTTTATCTCGTTTTGGGTTATGCCCTCTACTTGGTATTGCTTTTGCAAGAATTTGCGTAAATCCTCCTCAATAATCACCTCATCGGAGTTGCGCTTTAGCTCTTCCCCCGGCTGATGCTTATACCCCTCATGGGTCAGCAGCTCTATAAATGCTTGTTCTAATTTTGCCTCGGTAAACTTCATGGGTTAGAAATATAAATCTGACTTTAGTTTAAGCGTATTTACCCCAATGTTGTAGGCATATAAAGAGGCGGGTAATGCTGTTATTTTAAGACTGCCAACGTTTTTTATACCCTGTTTGTCTATTGTTGTTAGTAGAGCTTTGTTGATATTGTTTAATTGGCAAAAATGGATTAAACTCTTAAGTTCTTGGGGTTTATCGAAGTATCGATTACTCCATTTAATCTCAACACCCCATAATGGTTTAAAATTCCCTTCACTTAGTTGAATTAAATCCACCTCACCCTCATTGCGTCCAACTTTCCAACGGGCATATCGTAAAATTAAGGATTCGCGGTGCATCCATTGCGATAGTATAGCAGTTTCAACCAGATTCCCTATTTCATGGTCGGTTTCTGTAATTGGCGAAAAGAGTGCGGTTCGTAAAGAGGGATTGGTTAG
>CAZKPD010000192.1:0-4203 GCA_964554585.1 uncultured Rikenellaceae bacterium | reverse complement strand
ATAGCAATACAAGATTGGCTATTGACAATTTATCTGTTACCAATTCTTACCTATGGGTTTGGAATACAACTATTGACCCGAGTTCAAAATTCAGCTCAAACCAATCGCCCAAGCTTTGATTTAGCGTTCCCATCCACCACTCGGGAAGGCTACGCTGTTTTAACGGGTATTTTAGGTTTTGTGAGGTGATTTGGGTTTGGTTGTTGAATGAGAAGATGGAAACCTGCTGACCTTCAAAAGAATCCAATCGGGCAGATTGCAGTAAGGGAGTGAAAACTCCGTAGTCTGTAACCATCTCTACCGCCATGCCCATCAGGGCATAGCCGGGCAACAGGCTCACATTACCCAGGGTGTGGTCGTCGCGTTTTCCGGTTCCCGCTAAAATAGTCAACTTGTTCAGTCCCCTCTCCTTACACCAATGAACGGCTTTGGTCAGATCATTGGTCTCCTGATCAGGATTATAGTAGAGCTTTTGGGAAAACTGCTTTTTGTGATTGGCCGATATGGAATCTAAATCGCCCACAATGGCTGTAGGCTCCAGCCCATGCTCCAAAAGCTCCTTAACCGCACCATCGCAGCACACTATTTGACTTGCATTGTGCAGCAATGCAAAGGGTACAGGGTGCGTTGGGAATCGGCCTTTGGCCAAAATAATGGTTGACATGTACTGTGTTTTCTACTTTGCAAGTTTCTCCTGTGCAATATAGGATTTTTTCCACTGTAAGTATCCTACAATACTCATGCTAAAATAGAATAGGAACAGCACCGATGTGGGGTATAGCCCTTTATATAGGTATAGCCCCAATGAAACGGCATTGGCAACCATCCACAACCACCACATATCCAATATTTTATGGGCAAGCATCCAAGTTGCAGTGATACTTAGTGCTGTGGTAAAAGCATCGCCCACAGGAACTGGCGAATCGGTAAAACGTATGAGGATAAAGGTTAGCAGAGCAAAAACTACCACAGTGATGGCCAAAAGGCGAAAGCCTAACTTTGCAGCAAGCCGTTTGATTGGAAGCAACTCACTATCATTGGATTGACTTCCTCTCAGCCAGTTCCACCATCCGTATATACTAACACCCACATAGTAAAACTGTAGGCTCATATCAGCATAAAACTTCGTTATAAAGAAGATGTAGATATAGAGTACCGATGTAATAATTCCCACAGGCCAAAGCCACATATTCTGCTTAATCTCAAGGTAGAGAAAGAGGATGCCCGTTACGGCTCCAATAATCTCAATGTAATGCCCTGCTAACCAATCCATAGTTTTAGAATTCTAGGGCAATCCGACCCATAAAGTTTATCCCTGCCTGCGGAAAGAAGCCGTCCTCACGATACTGGCTCCCATCCTCAAATTCGGCATACCACACCCAACCGTTGGCAATGTAATGGGTATTGAACAGATTATTTACAAACAGCTGTACGCTGATAGCCTGCGTGTGCTTAACCTTAAAGCGATAGCCTATCTTAAAATCATTTACAAAATAGGGATCCAGCATACGGGTTTGGTCTGACGAGTTATCCAAAAACTGCTTACCCACATATTTTGATACCAATGCCAAGGAGAAATCCTTAACCGGTTCGATGCTTAGCTGGCTGGAAGCCACAATGGAGGGAGAGAAAGAGATATCGGTTTGACCCAAAGCGTAGCTCTTCTGTCCCAAGTCGTTCCAATCCGCATCGTACTGCTGCACATAGTGCACATAATCCTGAATATGATTTTGGCTAAGCGTCAGGTTGGCATCCCACCTCAACCAACGGGTAAACAGGGCGCTACCGCTCAGCTCCACTCCTCTCCTATAGCTCCTATCCACATTGGTGGTAAGCGCATAGCCGCTTTCGCTCAGCTCGCCCGTAAGCACCAGCTGGTTTTTGTAATCCATATAGTAGAGGTTTACACCTAACGAGAAGAATTGCGACTTATAGCTGTATCCCAATTCATAGTCTATCAACCTTTCAGCAAGCGGCGTATGGTCATTCACATCCTTTTGGGCATCCTTTAGGTCGGTGCGGCTAGGCTCTCGGTGAGCTGTGGCTACCGAGAAAAACGCATCGTGCCCGGTTGCAATGGTGTAGAACAATCCTCCCTTAGGATTAAAAAAGGTCCAGCTATGGTTTTGCACCAATGGTTGCAAATCATCATCAATCCCATCCAAAAGATGAGTAATGGTGCGCAGCTGCACATCACCAAAAAGGGATAGATTCTTCATCAGATCATAAGTGGCTTTAGCAAAGAGATTCAGATCCTGCTTGTCGCCAACATTCCGATACCATTCATAATCGTTGGGAATACCCAAATTCATTTCCGTCCATACAACCTTTCCAAAGTGATTATTTTTATATTGGTTCCATCCACCGCCCAACTGGGTTTTTAGAGATTTATGCTGATAGTTTAGGGAGAGTAATCCACCATAAAAATGGTTGTCCAATCCCTTATTTCTAATCATATCCACTTTTGAGATGGTAGTCCCATCCACTTCAAAGGGTACCAACCCGTACTCCTTCAACTTTCTATTCCGTTTGTACTGCTCGTAGTAGCCATCCCCGGTAATTAAGAATCCGGTTGCGTTGATCCACAGGCTACGGTTGAGCTGATGCGAAAAAATGAGATGATAATGGTTCTGATTGTAGTTATCCGATTCGTTGGAATAGAACAAGGGATTTCCCTCACTATCATCACCCATATAACCCGCAGGGTTATACCGCCTATCCACTTGCAGCATATAGCTCGGAGTTCCCTCCCAGGTAATCCCCGTATGCTGCTCACCAAGGATAAAATTCATTCTCAGCAAGCTCCTATCCGTATGCCAAGCGCCGGTAAAAAATAGCGATTGATGATTGGACCATCCACCACGGATATAACCGTCGGAAAGGATTTTAGAGTAGCGCGTTTCAAAGCTAAACCTGTCATTGATAAGCCCTGTTCCCGCTTTAAAAGATGTTTTCATGGTATTAAACGAACCACCCATCACCTCCGCACTGGCAAAGGGTTCGGGCGTAAGGGTTGTAGTTTGAAAATTAACCGTTGCACCAAAAGCACCTGCCCCCTGGGTTGAAGTGCCCACTCCGCGTTGTACCTGCACATTATCCACCGAGTTGGCAAAATCGGGCATATTAACCCAAAACACGCTTTGCGATTCGGGGTCGTTAAGCGGAATCCCGTTCACCGTAACGTTTATCCGGCTCATATCGGTTCCGCGAATGCGGAATGAGGTATTGCCCAAGCCCGTTCCGCCCTCCGACACCGAAACCACCGAGGGCAGCAACTGAAGCAGGTAGGGAATATCAAACCCATTCTTCTGTGCCTCCAGCTCATCGGCATCCAATGTGGTTTGCGCAATGGGCATGCGGCTATCGGCACGGGTAGCGGTAATCATCACCTCCTCACCCATAATGGCTTGTGGATGAAGGGTAAAAAGCAGCTGTGCATTATCAACAACAGATATAATTTGGCTCGCCTTTCCGTAGCCCATAAACGAAGCGGTAATGGTATAGTTTCCCTGCTTACGCAGATTCAGCGTAAAGGAACCATCGCTCTGCGTGGTGGTTCCAATCATTGAATTTTCTACCGCTACCACCGCCCAGGGCAGCGGGTTCTCATGCTCATCCACCACCTTTCCGGTGATTCGAATGGCATCATCACGCTCTGCATGCAGAGCAACAGGAGCAGCTAGTAGAATAGCTACTAAAACAGATAAAATCTTTTTCATCCCAACAGTGTTTTAAAAGTTTGTAATTTCTGCCCTAAGCACTATATTCAAAAGGAATACAGATGCTTTCGCAGCTAAAACACGGGGCTAATATGAAACGGCTGGTAAAAAAAATGAAAAACTCTTTTTCCCTGCGTCGGCATTACCCGCATCAGGTTCAAAGGGTATGATCTCAGCCCGTAGTATTAAGGCACCCCTAAAATTTATGCGACAAAGATAAATGAAAAATATGAAATGTGAAATATTTATAAGTGATTCGTGAAGAGTGAAACGAGTTGCGAGTTGCGGGTTATTTGATCCTTATTCATAGTTCTCTTTTGCGAATCTGCGGATTTGCCTGCTCTGGTAGATCTGCGTCTCTGCACCTTAGCGGTAAAACAGGTTGCGGGGTACGGGGTTCGTGTTCCGTGTTCTCTGTCCTTAGTTTTGATGTCATTCCCTGATATAGGTTGACCGTTTTCAAACACCAAATCGATTATGTTGA
>CAZKPD010000191.1:0-4267 GCA_964554585.1 uncultured Rikenellaceae bacterium | reverse complement strand
TATATTGAGCAAGTACAGAAAGAGCTTTTGCCAATGTCTCTTTTGAGTATACCTGATGAGGGTATGCGCTATAGAGACTGGAAACTAGCTCATAGTAGAATGCCGTTCCTTCTATCCTGTCAAAATACTTCCCATGCTCAAAATCGTCAATAAAATGCTCTCTATACGCTTGATATGATGCCAATACGTCTAAAACTAGTTCATCTTTCTTTTCTGGAGATTGCTCAGCTACAGCGTCTAAAAGTTGGGTGTATAAAAAGGTTCGCACCACCCGAGCTTCCACATCATATAATCTATCATTTCGAGCGGCATTAACCACCCTATCGGGCTGAGCCCACCAACCGTCCTGTTCAAGAATATGGAATAGCTCATGGGCAAAGGTTATAAAGAGGTCGTATGTTCCTAAATGCTGGTACTTCTCATACTCTAAAATGTTTTTCAATCCTTTTTCAGAAAGAGCCAGATAGACCCCGTTAAGGGTATCGTTACTAAATGTGGAAAAACCTATGCTATATCTTGCCCTAATGGGCGCCAGCTCCTTTACCTGCTTTTTGGTAATTTTTTCCACCTCACCCTGGGGTGAGATTAACCACGCTTTATTCTGCTCAATGCTTTGCACAAGCACGAACTGATTAACCACATGGTTGTTAGGCCAAAGCTGCTGTGCAACCCGATTGTAAGCATCCAGCTGCTCAACAAAAACGGGGATAAACTCATTTACAGTGGTTGCTTGAGGCTGGCAACCCACACCAAAACAAAACTCTTGGGTGTTAATATCCGGTATGCTTTGAGTTTCACTAAAGGGCATGGGGAAAAGTACTTTATGCCCAATAAGAATAGCTAATAGAACTAATACAATAAAACCAACTACTGTATAAAGCAAATACTTCAAAAACTTTAATAACTTCCTCATAGCTAATCTGTATTAGGTGATTGTTTATAATCTACAACAAAATGTAGAGGCTACTTTTTTAAACGATAAAAATACCCTCGTTCTTGCTTGAGAATATCCAGCTTACCCTCTGCATCCAGCACATCCAAATACTTATTTATCTCGTTGATATGCATCCCAAAAATAGTCGAAAGATCATCTACGGTACAGGGTCTGCGGGAGATAGTTTGTAGAATGGTGTTTTCCGTATCGGTGCGATAGGATTTAATGTTTTTCCGTTGCGGCGAAGCCGCAATAATCTGTACGTTATCCATCCCCCACAGGTCTATAACCCGCTGTAGCTCCTGCCTAGTGGCACCTCTGAGATCCTCAACGGTACCGGGCCTATCCAATGTGTTGAGCTGCACCGAGTGGGGAGCAATTCTCAGAATCACCTCCTTAAGCTTAAGCAGCTCGTCATCGGTATCATTGTATCCCGGAAGAATAAATACCTCAAGCCACATTGTCCCTTTAAACTCTGTGCTAAAGTCAATAAGCCCTTGAATATACTTCTGGGCCGTAAGACCCTGGGGTGGGCAATTGATTTTTTCGAAAATCTCTTGCGAAACCGCATCCAACGAGGGTAAGATAAGGTCTACCTTTGAAATGGCCTTTCGCACCTCAGCATCATACAAAAGCGTTCCGTTGGTAAGCAGCGCCACGGGTATTTGCGTGGCTACATCCTTAATAAAATCTAAAATTTCGCCAATGCCGCTATTGAGCGTAGGCTCCCCATAGCCCGAAAAGGTGATATAGTCGGGATTGGGATTATGGCTAAAGTAGTGGGTTAGCTCCTCCCTAATCTTTGCAGATGGGATATACTGCTTCCGCTCGGTGGTGAGCTTGGTGGTTTTGCCTGCTTCGCAGTACACGCAGTCCAGCGAGCACACCTTTTTGGGCACCAAATCCACACCCAACGACATCCCCAAACGGCGCGACGGCACAGGACCAAATAGGTATTTATACATGGTTTTGCTATTTACAGTGATTCCAGATGCAAAGTTATAATAATATGGGGGAAGTGAAACGTGATTCGTAAAACGTTAAACGTGAGTCGTGAATCGTGTATTTAGTTCATAGTGCGAGGTACACCAGTGGCTGAGGTGTCATTGAACCTGTCGAAATGAACTCGAAGCCACAAGGGCAAATCTGCGCATAAGCGAATTAGCAATACAATGAGACTGCCCTAGGCAGGCGGGCAGGTAAATTCGTCGGCACATAGTGCCTTCTCAAAGTGACAATAATAGTTAAAGTTAAATGCCTCCGGGATTTCGACAGGTTCAATCTCCGGAGGCATTATTGGTATCTGGCTACTGATGTCTGAGTTACTGGTGTCTGAGCGGAGTCGAAAACACAATTGCACAACCACACGCACGCTCCAACTCCACCAACGCAGCTTGGTACTCAAATAGGGTTTCAAAGTATTCCATATGCAGCTCGTTGTGGGTGCGCTGGGCATCTAGCACCTCTAACAATGATGATTCGCCACGGGTATAGCTGTACTCCCTGCCATCCAGCACCGCTTGGGCTTGCTCCAGCAGTCCCACATTAAAGTTTGCCAGCTGTCGCTGCATGGATTGGTAGCTATAAAACGCTTGGTACACCTCATTCTTAATGGTTAGTTCGGCCTGCTTGTAAAGCAGTTCGCTCTGCTCAACCCCATATTGTGCTACCTTAAGTTCACCCTTATTGAGGTTAGAAAATTTAAGCGGTATGGCAAATCCTGCCATAATCTCGGCCGATGAGGGAGAGAAATAGGAGGAGTTGAGCTGCGAGTTGGTGGCCCCCACCTTTAGCTCCAAGTCCATGCGCCGTTCAGCGCGGGTTAGCATTAACGAGCTGCGCGAGTATTCCACAAAGGCGCGTGCAGCCTCCAAATCGGAACGATTGGCTAGGGCCAAATCCAGCAGCTGGCTAAGGGTAAAATCCCTTTGGTCGATGGACACTTCCTGCGCTGGGAAATACAGAGTATCCACCCGATAGATTCCCACATGGTTGGAAAGGTTGATGAAAGCGCTTTTGCGCTCCGCATCAATGCCCATCAGCTCGTTGTGCAGCATTCCCGCTTCCAGTCGGCTCTGCAGGGCATCAATCCGATTGATGCTGCCCGTACTTAGCCGCAGGCTGTCGGCCTGTGCCAGCTTCTTAACCATTTGGTATGAGCTGGAGGTTACCTCGTAAAGATGGTTCTGTTTCATGGCATTCAGGTAATCCTGAGTGGCATCGGCCAGCAGGTTACGCAGGTAATCGTTGAGCAGAGCCACCTCAAGGGTATGCTCACTCTTGGCCAGCTTAATACGCGCCCGGCGCACGCCAAACTCAACGGTGTGCTCCAGCTCGGTGGTGTAGGCGTTTTCGCCACCCTCGCGGGCCCATTCAAAGGTGAGCGTTGGATCGTGGAACACCTTGACTGCCTGAACCTCGGCCTCGGCCATGCTCACATTGTAGCGCTCGGCGGCATATTCCAAATTGTTGGTTACCACCAGCTCCAAATACTCCTTAAGGGTAACCGGAATGTAGGTATCCGTGTCCACTGGTTGTGCGGAAACCCTGTTGCCCCACAGGCAAACCATGGCGCAAAGCGCCAATATCAATCTATCAAATCGGTACTTATTCATCTTCTTTCACCTCCTTTTCCCAACGTTTTTCGGTCATGTAGTATAGTGATGGCAATATGTAAAGGGTAGCAATGGTGGCAAACAGCAATCCGTACACGATAACGGTTGCCAACGGACGCTGCACGTCCGACCCGATATTGGTGGAGATGGATGCGGGGAAAAGTCCCACAATGGCCACCGTGGCGGTCATCACCACCGGGCGGAACACGTGTCGGGTACCATTGATAACCGCCTCCTTAAGCTGCATTCCTCTTTCGCGCAGGTTGTTGATTCGCGAAAAGATGATTACCCCATTCTGAATGGAAACCCCAAACAGGGCAATAAATCCCACCGCAGACGAAACGCTCAAGCTCATGCCTCGTACGTTAAGCGCCAGCATACCGCCCATAAGGGCCAAGGGGATAATTCCCATAATAAGCGCTGCCTGCCTTAAACGACCAAAGGCAATAAAGAGCAGTAGGAACATGATGGAGAGCGCCAGCGGCACAATCATGCCCAAACGGGCATAGGCGCGGTTCTGGTTCTCAAACTGACCGCCCCACTCAATGTGAATGGTCTCGTGGTCGTACTCCACCTCATTCTCAATACGCTCCTTGGCCTCTTTTAGGAATGAGGAGAGGTCCCTATCCCTCAGGTTAAGGCTTACGTCGATGTAGCGCTTATTCATCTCACGCGAAATGGAACTGGCTCCGGTGGTGAGCTCAATATCGGCTACCTG
>CAZKPD010000190.1:0-4287 GCA_964554585.1 uncultured Rikenellaceae bacterium | reverse complement strand
TCTCCAAAAGCGACTTGTTTAGCTCCCCTTGATTAAAATAAACCATGGCAATCCGATGGTGTATATCGGCTATATCCTTCCAAGAATCACGCTTCTGAGCAATTTTAAGGGACTGCTCAAAGTAATGAATGGTTTTATCGTAGGCACTATCCCAATGGGCAATGGCCAAATCATAATACGCTTTAGCCCTAATGGTATCATGTGGAGCATGTGTACTAACGAACTTTAGGCTATCTATAAGAGGCTGTGCTACTGAAGATCCGCAAAGCCTCAGTATAAGAAATATGACTAGAAAAATCTTTGTCCGCATGTTACACTCCTTTTTTCTTGCGAATAAAGTTCGGTTATGTACCTGCCGTTTTTTCCCGAACCAATAACTTGCCACACACACAAAGATATTGTTAAATAGCAAACAAGCCACAAAATAATGTGGCTTGTTTACCAAAACGCTCTATTTATTAACCTAAAAGTTAAGCAATGTTAGCCCCACAGAAAACGGATAAACCTCTGGCCCTTTACCCTTTTCAAACAGTCCTGTGGGATAATAGGTGGCAAACAGCTTTATTGCCCTATACCCTATTTGGGCTGTAACCCCATACCTGAAGGTTGAAAGGTTAAAGTCATCCCGTGTTTTATCTTTCCCTTTTCGGACACCGTCATATACAACCTTGGTGTGAGATCCTATTTTAACTCCACCAACAACCCCGGCTGAAAAGAAGATGCGATGCCGGTTTTGTGATGTAGGAATCTGAAATTCGAAAAGGAGAGGAACAGTAATATGTGAAGTGGAGAATCGGGATTTTTTAACATTTTTGTTGGGATCAAGCGCATAGCTATCATCCTCTACGGTAATCCCGTTGTCAACCATAAGGCTAACCGGATTTCTAAAAATATAGTTATTAAATTCAAATCCCAAACCGGTTACAATCCCTGCGTAATTTGTACCCAACCCAAAGCTGTATTGAATAGGATTAATGTTAAAATTCCACGATCGGCCTTGGCGTAGCTCTAAATACTTGTTATCGCCTGTCATATTCAATGAGAAGTTCGGATCCATTAAACCATTAAATCCCCATTGGACTCCGGCCCAATGCCCTCTAAATCTCTTTTTCTGCTTGTAGGTATATTTTTCAGTTGACGAACGATCCTTATTGGAGTCCTTAAATGTATCCTCAGGAACTTCAATGGTGGTGGAGCCCTCTTTCTCGATGATAACTACCCGCTTATTGCCGAGGCGGATAAGTATAGTATCAGACTTTGCTGCCCCAATGGTTCTTAATTCCTCCTGTTTAATAATGGTTAGTGAGTCATCAGCCATGGGGGCCTCTGATTCAACAGCTACCTCATCAATTATAGCGCTATGGATGGTGGTGTCAACTTCTATTTCCTGAGAAAATGCAACACCCATAAAAAGGAGAGTACAAAGTGTAAGATTAAAAAGTTTTTTCATAGTTGTAGTTTTAAAATTCATAGGTAAGACGGGGTGCTCTACACAAAAGTTACAAATCATTTGCAATCTTTATTCCCTCTTCACCGGAACAGATAGCGCAAATAGATTTGTCTCTATATCAACTCTGGTCAGTTCGCCTTTCTCATCTTTTTTTCCGTCGATATTAACCTCAACCCCTGTGGTCTTGGCTAGCCAGTTCACCCCCATCTGTATAAGCTCAAAAGGACCAACAACTTTAATGTTTTCAGAAAGAAAGGTACCCTCTTGAAACAGTGGCTCAAAGGTGTTACGGGTTTGAGGTACATATAAGGTGGCAACAACCTGGGCCGATAAATCCAATGAGCTAACACCAATTGGGTCTAATGCCTTTTCGATTAAAGTAAGCTGCTGATACATGTCAGAATAAGAAACTTCAATCTCGGAATTGGGTTGGTCAACACCCTCTTCTGTATAAACTAAACCTTTAACTCCCGATGACCGGTAGGGTTGGTCGGGAATCGTTTTAATGGGCTTTAGCAGGTTGATGTGTGGCACTTGGGGCATTTCCAAGCGAGCTACGGACTGTTGAATCCTATAGGGCTTACTTGGGCTGGGTTTCGGAGATAAAAGAGGCAAGAAACCCATTAACAATAAAAAAAGAGCTGCAACGGACCCAATTGTTGCATACATTATCCGTTTATTACTCAAAATAATAAGTTTCTTTAGCTTATGCTTTTGAGTAAAGATTTCATTATGATCAGGTTTTAATTTGGATAGGGCGAAGTGCTTGTACCCATTAGCAAGCGTATTATCCGAGTTTAGGTAAGTTTCTAGTCGCAACTTCTCCTCTCGGCTTGCATCGCCCTCCAAATTTGCAATGCATAAGTAGTCAAACTCATTAGTAACACCCCCTCTAATTTTCTCCTCCCGCTTTAGGCTCTCAGGCAACGGATAAGTATCTGAAATTGGATTCAGCTTAAGGTCGGCTACACCTTCCATTTCTTGCATAATATCAGGATTAAGCCGTAAAAAAAGTTCAACCTCTTCACGCTGTTCCAAAGAAAGTGCCCCCTCCAAGTAGTCAATCAAATAAGACTCGTAATTATGTCTATTTATCTCCATGTTAGATTACCTGTTCCAGTTTACCAATATAATTTTTAAGGGTAAGCCGAGCCCTGTATATGTAAACCTTTACCTGCGATTGGCTTAAACCGGTTATTTCCTCTATTTCGGCGTATGAATACCCCTCATAATCGCGTAATAGGATTACTGAACGCTGTATTTGAGGAAGCGTGTTGAGCGCCATATGCAATACCTCTTGCAAATCGGAATACTGACTATGCGTGGATAGCTCATGCGCATAGGGTACGTTCAGCTCTCGAGACTCCTGTCTTATGATATCAATACACGCCCTATAAGCGGTTGTAAAGAGGTAGGATTTTGCCTTTAAAAAGTCGACAGTTTGATGTTTCACCCATAAGCGCTCAAAAGAGTCTTGAACCACATCGTTGGCCAAATCTGTGCTCCCCAACGTTTTAAGTGCAAAACGGAATAGCCCGTCTGCAAATTGGTCAACACACTTATTAAAATCATTTACTGTCATAAAAAACCTAATTAACGATAGGACGGGCAAAACAGCAAAAAGTTACAGTAAAAAAATCAAATTGCAGAATTATACGTTTAAATATAATTGTAGCATAGTTAAGCAGTAGTTGTTTGGTTCTTTTCTTAAAAATATTGTTACTTTGACTAAAAGTAAGGTTACTCACAAAAAATAGCTAGAAATGAAAAAACACATTTTAGGTACGCTTCTGTTCGTCCCTTTCCTCCTTGCCGGTTGTACTTCCTCCAATAACCAGCCCAACCTCTCGCACGAACACTTGGTTTATGCCACTCTCTGGTTTCAAAGTTCTCCTGAAGCAGAGGCTCTTTTTTACCAAGGGTTTAATATTGCCAAGGAGCGTGTTGTAGAATATAACAAAACACAAGGGGAGAAACCCAATGCCGTGGTGGTCGACTTGGATGAGACCATGATTGACAATAGTGCATTCCAAGGCAAAATGATTGAGAACGGGGAGTCATACAGCCCTGCATTGTGGGCTGAATGGACCCAACTGGCAAAAGCAAAGGCGACTCCAGGTGCTGTGGAATTTACCCATTTTTGTGAATCTCAAGGTGTAGAGGTTATTTATCTAAGCAATAGGCTCACATCGGAACTAGAATCAACCATGAGGAATATGGACTCGTTGGGGTTTACATTTATCAAACCCCAAAACTTCTTGCTGGTTGATAAGAGCAGTGCAAAGCAACCTCGCCGCGATCTGGTAATAGAAAAATTTGAAATCATACTGCTTATAGGAGATAATCTGAACGATTTTTCTGTAGTTTTTGAAAACCGAGGAGAAGATTGGGGGATATCCGCTGTTGAAGCGAATAGGGAGGAGTTTGGCCGACGTTTTATCATCTTACCTAATCCCATGTATGGCGAATGGGAAAAGAGCGTCTATAAGCATAAAAATGGCCTTAGTGAAAGGGAGAAATTTAAGATGCGCAGGGAGTCAATTAACGCATATTAGCAAGCATAAAATCTGTAACAAAATATTTCCATAAAAAAAGGGAAGAGGTGATTTCTCGCCTCTTCCCTTTTTATTACCATTATGCATTTTACTGCTTAATTACCTTTATTAGGGTGTGGTATCCTTTGGTATTCGACAGTCGAACCAGATATACCCCTGCCTGAAGCCCTTGAGTGCTGAGCGTTACGCTCTCCTCTCCGTAATGGGCCTCTTCAATCACCTTCTGCCCCAGCAGGTTGAACACCTCGAGGCTGCGAACCTCCGAAAGACCATACAGCGTTA
>CAZKPD010000189.1:0-4315 GCA_964554585.1 uncultured Rikenellaceae bacterium | reverse complement strand
GGTAGGACGCAAAGAGGCCCAAGCCATTCGGAATAAGCGGGAAATTGAGCATAAGTCGATGGGGTATAAGATTACCGGGCAGCGCGTACAAATGCTAAATACCCTGTATAAGGATAAATTTTCCATTATTTACCACGATCTTGTCTCGTCGCAAGGAGTACCCACCGGAACTCGGGTAGAGATAACCATCCCGGTTAGCTTTGTGGAGGAGTAGCTCAAAGGCCAAACCATTAGCTGACTTTCTGTTCCCTTTTTTTGTTAACTTTGCCATGTATAAATGACCAGTGGCTTATGCTTAAGGCGGTAATAGTTGATGATGAAATTGCAGCTCAGCGTTCGCTCGAAATCCTCTTAGAGCTTAACTGTCCCAACGTTTCAATAATTGGGAAAGCGAGCAATGTGAGCGAAGGGATTGAACGGATTAGCGAAACCAATCCCGATCTTGTTTTTTTAGATATTGAGATGCCCCAAGGGGATGGGTTTAAGCTTTTGGAGCATTTTCAAGGTAAACGATTTGAGGTTGTTTTTATAACCGCTTACAACCAGTACGCGCTAAAAGCATTTAAGCATAATGCCATCGATTACCTGCTAAAACCTGTGGATGTTGATGAGCTGGTTAGGGCAGTTGCCAAGGTTACGGAGCGCATTAGAAACAATGTTGATCCTCGCGAGCGATACGCCAAGCTCTTTGAGAGCATTGAGAGGATGATTCCGCGAAAGCTGGCAATCCCCACAAAAGAGCAACCCGTTTATGTAGATTTGGGATCGGTGATTATGGCAAAAATCGAAAGCACAACCATCACCTTAACCCTAGCAGATGGGCAAGTTTTAGAGTATATGAGTACATGTCCCGATTTAAGTTCGCAGCTTTCCGAAAAAGGGTTTGTTGAGGTGGACAAAGGGCTGCTGGTTAACCTACATAAGGTTTTGCGGTTCGATAAAACCGGAAAAGGAGCAGTTCTTCTGGAGGGGGAGCACTCGGTAGCCATTCGAACGATTTCCAAGGATGAGTTTATTGAAAAGCTTACAGAGCACAGCTTAGGTGAGGAGTGGTAACAGATGGGACGGATTGTAGCGTTGGATATAGGGCGTAAGCGAACAGGTATTGCCATAACCGATAACCTTAAAATTTCGGCCAACGGACTGGTTACGGTGGGTACGGGAGAGTTGGAATCGTTCCTGAAAGAGTATTTCTCCAAAGAAAAGGTAGAGCTGCTGGTAATCGGGATGCCTAGGCAAATGAACAATACCCCGTCGGAAGCTGTTCAGTACATCGGCCCGATGGTAAACCGGTTGAAGAAGATTTTTCCACAGCTGCCCATGGAGTTTGTGGATGAACGGTTTACCTCCCAAATAGCCCAGCGTGCCATTATTGATGGTGGTGTTAAAAAGATGGATAGAAGAGACAAGGCATTGGTAGATACGGTGAGCGCAACCATTATCTTGCAATCATATTTAGAGCAATTAGACTTTCAAAAACAGCGAAATAGCCATGATTAAACCCGTTTACGTTTACGGATCACCGGTGCTACGCAAAGTGGCAAAGGATATTACTGCGGATTACCCAAACCTTGCCCAGCTTATTGAGGATATGTACGAAACCATGTACCACTCCGAGGGAGTGGGATTGGCTGCTCCGCAGATTGGCCTTTCCATTAGGCTGTTTGTGATTGATGCTTCACCCTTTGCCGATGATTATCCGGAGCTGGAAGGGTTTAAAAGGGTCTTTATCAATGCCCACATTACCCAAAGGATGGGAGAACCCACCCTGTTCAACGAGGGGTGCCTTAGTATTCCCAATATCCGAGAGGATGTGGAACGTCCCGATACGGTTACCATTGAGTATGTGAACCAAAATTTTGAGCCCGTAACCGAAACCTTTGAGGGAATTTTGGCTCGCATTATTCAGCATGAGTACGACCACCTCGACGGAATACTCTTTACCGATAAGGTATCGCCCATTCGTAGGCAGTTGCTAAAAAGTAAGCTCTCGGCTATCTCAAAAGGGAAGGTTAGTGCAGCCTATAGAACCGTAATCGGCTAGTGCGATTACCAAATCAGCTCCCCTTTTCCCTCTCGCACAATTGTGGGTTCTTCGGTAGTACAGTCCACCACTGTCGAGGGTGTATTATCGCCATATCCACCGTCAATTACCGCATCCACAATATCGGCATATACCTCATAAATCAGCTCAGGATCGGTGGTGTACTCAATAATATCGTCGTTATCCTTTAGGGAGGTGGTAAGGATGGGGTTACCCAGAAGCTTAACCAGCTCCAGAACAATGGCATTGTCAGGGATACGGATTCCCACCGTTTTACGCTTGCTCATAAAATAGTCGGGCACCTTGTTTAGCCCCGGAATAATAAAGGTGAAGGGTCCGGGCAGATTGCGTTTGAGCAGCTTAAAGGTGCTGTTGTCCATGCGTGCAAATTGGGTGATATGGCTCAGATCACTACAGATAAAGGAGAACTGGGCCTCCTTGGGTTTTACCCCCTTAATCTGCATCACCCGTTCCACCGCTTTGGGTTTGGTTATATCGCACCCAATACCGTACACGGTATCGGTGGGGTAGATAATAACCCCACCGTCGCGTAGAATATCCACAACCCTGTTCAGCTCCCGTGGGTTGGGATTATCCGGATGGATTCGTATAAGCATACTATCCGTTTACCTTTTTATAGTCGGCTAAGAATTTTTCCAATCCAATATCCGTTAGCGGATGCTTTAGTAAACCCAGAATAGCATCCAACGGGCAGGTAGCCACATCGGCACCGGCCTCCATACACTGTATAATGTGCATGGTGTGGCGGATGGAGGCAGCTAGTACCTGAGTGCCGTACTCGTAGTAGTTAAACACATCCACAATCTGCTTTACCAGAGCCACTCCATCGGTGGAAACATCATCCAATCGGCCAATAAATGGCGAAACGTAGGTTGCACCCGCCTTGGCGGCCAACAGGGCTTGCCCAACGGTAAAAACCAGGGTACAGTTGGTGCGAATGCCAATCTCCGTAAAGTGCTTAATGGCCTTAATACCCTCCTTGGTGCAGGGAACCTTTACCACAATCTGCTCATGCAGCGCAGCCAGCTCTTTCCCCTCGCGGATCATTCCATCAAAATCGGTGGCAATCACCTCGGCCGACACATCGCCCCCCTTCACAATATTACAAATATCTACGTAGTGCTGTTTAATGCGCGCCTCTCCCCCAATGCCCTCTTTGGCCATTAGCGATGGGTTGGTGGTAACCCCGTCAAGAACGCCTAAATCGTTGGCTTCGCGGATTTGGTCAAGGTTTGCCGTATCAATAAAAAATCTCATGGTCGTAAGTTGTTTGGTTTTGAGTAATGCACAAATATATACAATTTGGCGGATAGTTGCATGGCGATAGGCTTTTGGTCATCCCCAATTTATCAACCGTACCGAATCAGAATTGCAGGAGGGTAAATGCAGTTTAGATTAGGAGATTTGTCGGTTTTTAAGGAAAAAAAAGGTTAGTAAAGATTTGATTTTTTTTGCAACTTTGAAATCTAGGCTGTAATTACATATTAAGCCATTATACGAACATAGAAATTGAACTATGAATAACAATAATTTCGCGGTAGAATCTTTTCCCTCTGAGGTTTCAGAGGAATTGATGTATTATGTTTACAGATTAATCGACCCTCGTAATGGGAACACCTTTTACATTGGGAAAGGGAAAGGGAATAGGGTATTTGAGCATATAAAATGCGCACTGAAGGATGATGAGGAAGAGGATAATATTGACAGGAAATACCAAACAATAAATGAGATTAATAGGAGTGGTTTAGGTGTATTGCATATTATCCACCGTCATGGAATGGATGAAGATACGGCATTCGAGGTAGAAGCTGCACTAATAGATGCTTACCCCGGTACTACAAATAAGGTGGGCGGAAAGAATAGTTCAAATGTGGGCCCCATGAATGCATACGAAATCTTAACAACGTACGGAGCTGAAGAAGTAGAGTTTAAGCATAATGTTTTATTCATTACTATTAATCGTTCCATAAATGAAACAAGTGTATATGAAGCTGTTAGGTATGCTTGGAGAATCAATGTAGAGCGAGCAAGAAAAGCAGAATATGTTCTAGCTGCGGAGAAAGGGTTAATAGTGGGTGTTTTTCGTGCAATAGAATGGAAAACTGCAACAGAAAAAAACTTTCCAGAGAAAGAAACGCATAATGAGAATAGATACGGATTTATTGGCGAAGAAGCCCCTCTGGAAATTCAAGTTATTTATTTGAGAAAAAGAATACCTGATAGGTATCGTCAGCAGGGTGCAGCAAATCC
>CAZKPD010000188.1:0-4320 GCA_964554585.1 uncultured Rikenellaceae bacterium | reverse complement strand
AAAGTTGGCAAAGTGGGTAATGCCAATCCCAATAGCAATTAAAGGGATAAGGAAATAGTATTTCCAGCGGGTAATCCAGTAGGCTCCAAAGAATACGTTTACCAGCAGCAGGGCCGGATAGGCCAACCCCAAAAGTCCTAAAAACCAAAAAACCTCAGGGTTAATATAGACCGAAAGGTAGGCTAGCAGCAACATCAATGCTGCCACATAGGTGGCAGTAATAAGCGCTATTTTAATGAGTTTTCGCATTCCTAGCCTTTGGTTGACAAACTAAAGATAGTATTTGATTTGTAAAAATAGAAACGTAGTGGAGAGTGAATTAATATATTTTAGTGCCCTTTACTCCTAAAAAGGGTTTCTTTCTCTGCTGAGGTTAAGCTGTCGTATCCCCCCTTTGAAATCTTATCCAGTATCCGGTCTATTTCTGCCTGTTGCTCGGCCCGTTGCTTATTATACTCGTAATCATCGCGTGGTTTGCTGTATTCCACCTTCATCTTTTTACGCTGTTTTTGGGATGCGCTTTGAGAGAAGGTGTCAATAACCCAATCAATCGGTTTGATAAGGTTGATATTCTGTCTTTGTGCGTAGATAAACAGGAATCCGAAAAGCGCCCCACCCAGGTGGGCAATATGCCCACCTGCATTGGATCCGGCAATGCCCATAACATCCATTACGATAAGGGCAACAGCGATATATTTAAGCTTTACCGGACCGATGAACATAAGGTTTAGCCTAAGATTTGGATTATAGGACACAGCAGCAAAAACGACGGCATAAACCGATGCTGAAGCCCCTAAAGCGTATGAAACAGGAAGACTTGCACTAAAAACAGGGAAAGCATTGTAAAAAATGATGTAAAGCAGCGCACCGGCAATACCTCCCATCAGGTAAACACCCAACAGCTTACGCTCCGACATGTAGCTTAAGAAGATATTGCCCAACCAGTAGAGCCATAGCATGTTGAAAAGTACATGGATAAACCCTTGATGGAAGAACATGTAGGTGATAAGCGTCCATGGGCGAGAGGCTAGGGTGGGTAAGTAGGCCGGAACGGCCAAGTAGGGAGTAAGTGAGAATTGATGCTGAAAACCGCCCAAAAATAGAATGGCGCGGAGGATATTATAGGCCAAGAATACACCCAGATTGATATAGATCAGCTTAATAACTATGCCATCAGCCTTAAAGGAATGCTTTATTTCGTTCCAAATATTTCTCATCTACATTTATCCTTGCATTAGTAAAAATTATTCCTTCGCTTTCGCCATGCCCTAATCAGGATAAACCCGAATAGCATGCCCCCCAGGTGGGCAAAGTGAGCCACATTGCTGTTCGCTTGGGTAAACCCAAGGTACAGCTCTAAAAGCCCGTAGCCTATAACAAAGTATTTTGCCTTAATGGGAATGGGTGGGAACAGGAGCATAAGCTGCGTGTTAGGGAAATACATCCCAAAAGCCAGGAGTACACCAAATACCGCACCCGAAGCACCCACCACAGGGATATTGTACAGTAGGTTTAGCGCAGCCATTCCGCTGTGGGCATAGTTTTTATGGGCCGCAAAAATTGCAGCACCCTCATTCTTTACAAGGGCAATCTGCTCCGGGGTTAGTGATGCCAAAATAGAACGAGCCTCAATGTAGTTGACGAATGAGTGTAAAAGTGCGGCTCCCAAACCCGTGAAGAAATAGTAGATAAAAAACCTTTTGCTGCCCCATACCTGTTCAAGCACTCGGCCAAACATAAACAGCGCAAACATATTAAAGAAGAGGTGGGCAAAGCCTCCGTGCATAAAAATATGGCTGATCAGCTGAAAAGGCTTAAAAAGCGGAGAACCGATATAGAACAATCCCAGCTTTCGGGTTAGGTCAATACCCATACTGCTTTCCAAAACATAGGTAAGCAGCAGCATAATAGCATTGATAATGATTAGGTTTTTAACAACCGGCGGAATATTTTGGAATGCAGGATTACGACTTAAGCTCATAGGGATAATCTGTTGTTTTTGTTTGTAAACGCTTTATTGGACTGCTTTGTTCTTTAGGTTATACTCGGATTCATCTACTTCAAACGTTTCTCCAGCTCATCAATCCCCATAATGGTTACTGTGGCTTTTCCGTCGGGAGAGGTGTTGGGCTGTTTGCAGGCAAACAGCTTATCTACTAGGTCTTGCATCTCAATGGGTTCCAGCGGTTTGTTGTAGGGTATGGCCGATGCTTTAGCCAGCGAAGCGGCCAGCCGCTCATGTGCATTACGGGTTGGACTCTCCGAATCTTCGTGAAGGAGATGGAGAAAGTTGCGGATAAGCTGTTCCGGGTCAGCATTTTTTACCCCTGAGGGTAGGGCGTTAACAGCAATGGTGTTTTGGCCCAGCAGGCTGATGGAGATACCAAGGGCGTTAAGCCCATCCAGCTGATGCGAGAGCATGGCAAAATCGGCCGAATTCAGCTCAATGACCTGTGGAAACAGCTCGTGCTGCGATACGGTTGGCCCAGTATTAAGCGTGTTCAGGTAGTTTTCAAACAGAATCCGTTCGTGAGCTCTCCGCTGGTCTACCACCATTAAACCCGATTTAACCGAAGTGAGGATATACCTGTTTTTCAGCTGAAAAAAGCGACGCTCTGCCATGGGCAATGCCTGCTCCTGATCCGGATGCAAAACCTGCATTTGTTGTGGTTCCTCCGTAGGAGCCTCAAACCCTTTTCCCTTGATATCCTCATACAGACCCTGCCACTCTTTGGGAACATAATCTCTATGGCTTCCCTGCTTCTGATAGGGTGAACGGTCGCTCTCGTGGTTGTAAAAAGGGTTGAAATCCGGATTAATATCAATCTCCGGCGCATTGATGGGAGCACTCTTTGGAAAAAATGGGAGATCGATGGGGGTTTCCGAGTCGAAATCGATGGAGGGGGCAACGGCAAATTTCCCCAATGTTTCTTTAACAGTAGCATTTAAAATTTGCCAAATCAGGCGTTCATCCTCAAACTTAATATCGGTTTTGGTAGGATGAATATTTACATCTATACTGGCAGGGTCTGTTTCAAAAAAGATAAAATAGGGAGGAATCGTTTCTGGAGGCAGAAGCTTTTCGTAGGCTTTCATCACCGCACGGTGAAGGTATGGACTCCTAAAATATCGGTTGTTTACAAAAAAGAATTGCTCGCCCGGACTTTTTTTTGCGCTTTCGGGAGTACCCAAAAAGCCCCAAATACCTATGACTGAGGTTTGCGTTTTTAGATCGATTAAGCGGTTGGTCAGGTTCTTACCCATAAGGTGAACAATGCGCTGTTTGGTGTTGCCCTCGGGCAAGTTGTAAATATCGGCACCGTTGTGCGAGAGCGTAAAGGCCACCTGCGGGTTGGCCAGCGCCACGCGCTGAAACTCGCTGATGATGTGCTTTAGTTCCAGTGAAGTGCTCTTTAAAAACTTTCGGCGTGCCGGGATATTGAAGAACAGATTTTTAACGGTGATGGATGTGCCCTTGGGGCATGATACAGGTTGGTGGCTAACCACATTGGTACCCACCACTCGGATTTCGGTGCCCACCTGAGCACTCTCTGTTCTGCTTTGCAGATCAACCTCGGCCACAGCGGCAATGGAAGCCAGCGCTTCACCCCTAAAACCCATGGTGCGAATGGCAAACAGGTCGTTAGCCTCTTTAATTTTTGAGGTGGCATGACGCTCAAAACACATGCGGGCATCGGTTTCGGACATGCCGATCCCGTTATCAATAACCTGAATAAGCCCTTTGCCTCCATCCCTAACCACCACTACCACATTGGAGCTACCCGCATCAATGGAGTTCTCCATTAGCTCTTTAACCACCGACGCAGGCCGCTGTACCACCTCGCCGGCCGCAATCTGATTGGCAACGGAATCGGGTAAAAGTTCAATAATATCCGACATTCCCAACTTGGTCTATAGGTAAAACATGTAGTAGGCAAGCAGAAGAAGGATCGCTAAAATGATGATAAGCCGACGGGTGTTCTTCACTTTGATCCCCCTTTTTCTCCGGGACTCGTACTGTCGCCTTAGCTGTCCTTTAATCAGCGAAACCCGTGGGGTATTCTCATCGCTGAGTCCCATCTCCTGTTTAATCTGTTGCTGCCTCTCCATTAGCGCTTCCTTATCCGGATTGTAGTATCGGGGGGTGTAGCTAAACTGTTTTGGTTTAGGCGTTTTAAAAAATACGACACGCATGGTTTCTCTCCTTTCTCTGTGCAAAGTTAGTAAACTAACGGGATGCTACTCCTTTTTTACCCTATGCGGATTGTTTTTTACAAAGGCTTCCCAGCTGTTGGCTTTTCCGTGTGCCACAGGGTTTTG
>CAZKPD010000187.1:0-4355 GCA_964554585.1 uncultured Rikenellaceae bacterium | reverse complement strand
ATGGGAAAGCCCCTAACAAGGAAGAGTTTGAAAAAGCGATGGCCCAACTTCCGGAAACACTAACTGATTTTTAATTTTTAACACTTCATAAGCAATGAACAACATTGTAGTTATTGCACATGATGCAAAAAAACCCGAATTGGCAGAATTTATCCAAAACCGCTTAGATTGGTTCAAGGGTATAAACCTAATAGCTACCGGACGAACTGCAGAGTTTATTGAATCGCAAGGGATAACCTGCAAGCACATGAGCCCCGGACAGTCCGGAGGGTACATCCAGATAACAGAAATGATAGACAAAGGAAATGTAGATATTGTCATCTTTTTACACGATCACAAAGTGGTGCAAAAGCCCCATGAGGATATTAGAAATTTGCTGGAGGTATGCAACCTGAAAAATATCCCTTTGGCAACCAACTATGCGTCAGCAGAACTCCTAATCCTTGGATGGCTTAAAAAGCAATCCATTGAACGTTCTAAAAGAAAAGAATAAATACTGTTTCAATATTGTTGAGAATAATCTCTTGAGCACTGTCACAATAAGCTATTTATGAAAAAAATTGAGAATACAGGGAGTAAGGATACTCGATCAGGGTTTGGTGAAGGTCTTTACGAGCTAGGTAAAACAAACCCAAAAGTTGTTGCCCTTTGCGCCGATCTTATTGGATCGCTAAAAATGGAAAAGTTTATTGCCGATAATCCCGAACGATTCTTCCAGGCCGGTATAGCCGAAGCCAATATGATGGGAGTTGCTGCCGGCCTAGCCGGAAGTGGGCTTATCCCTTTTGCCGGAACATTTGCCGCATTTGCCACAGGCAGGGTTTACGACCAAATTCGGCAAAGTATTGCCTACTCCAATAAGAACGTGAAGATTGCAGCCTCACATGCTGGTGTTACCCTTGGCGAAGATGGTGCAACACACCAAATATTAGAGGATATCGGATTGATGAAGATGCTACCCAATATGACCGTAATATCTCCCTGCGACTTCAACCAAACCAAAGCAGCAACCCTAGCTGCTGCTCAATGGGAAGGCCCAGTATACCTGAGATTTGGACGACCAGCCGTTCCTAATTTTACGCCAGAGAATCAACGTTTTGTGATTGGAAAAGCCGAAACTCTTATTGAGGGCAATGATGTGTCCATTTTTGCCACAGGCCATATGGTGTGGAAAGCTGTGCAAGCTGCTGAAGAACTTGAAGCAAAAGGGATAAGCGCCGAGGTAATTAATATTCACACCATCAAACCTATTGACAAAACGGCCATTCTACAATCTGTAGAAAAAACCAAGGCCGTAGTTACCGCCGAAGAGCATATGCTCAATGGAGGACTAGGAGAAAGCATTGCCCGGATTCTGGCTCAAAATGCACCTACTCCCATCGAATTTATTGCCGTTAATGACACATTTGGCGAGAGTGGCAAACCCGAGGAGCTACTTAAAAAATATGGGCTTGACACCCCAAATATCGTTGAGGCAGCCCAAAAAGTGATAAAGCGCAAATAGCAAAAGCTAATCCACCGTTAGAGGTACACTAGAGCAATGGACGACAAGGAATTACTCAGCATGTTTCGGGATGTGGATAGCCGAAGTTATGCGTTTAATTTGATTGTTCGAAAGTATCAGGAACGGCTCTATTGGCATATACGCAAAATCGTTATCTCACACGACGATACCGACGATGTGATTCAGAATACCTTTTTAAAGGTTTGGAATGCGCTTGACGGTTTTCGGGAGGAATCACAGCTGTACACTTGGCTATACCGTATTGCCACTAACGAAGCGTTAACATTTCTCAAAAAAAAGCGGACCCGATTTTTTATCCCGATAGGCGATGTAGAGCAACAGCTCATTTGTACCCTTGAAAGCTCTGCAAACCTCAATGGCGATGAGATCGAGCTGAAATTGCAAAAGGCCATTTTAACCCTTCCGGAAAAACAGCGCATAGTGTTTAATATGAAGTATTACGATAAGCTCAAGTACGAAGAGATGTCGGAAATCCTAGACACATCCATTGGTGCGCTTAAGGCATCATACCATCATGCAGTAAAAAAGATTGAAGCTGCCATGGAAAACGATTAAACCTTATCCGAAACGGTTGGTCATAATACCAGAAACACAAGATTTTCAATGAAGGATACAGAAAATATAAAAGGTTTAAGATCTGATTACGGATTGGATTTGCCCTTTACCGTACCGCAAGGTTATTTTGACAGCTTGCCTCAACGCGTACAGGAGTACTGTGTAACCCATTCACGTCAACAAAATAAAGGAACCATTCCCCTTTGGCATATCATCAAAACTCAAATCTCCCTAGCCGGAGGATTTGTTGCTTTGGCAGTATTTGCCTTTTCCGGGTACTATTTTCTACAATCAAAGCCAAATGCAGAAAACATGGTTTCTAATAACCACTATTTTGAGATCATTCAAACCGATGTATGCTGTTTTGATAACGAGAACCATATCAATCAGCCCGAGCTAGGTGATACGGTAAGAACTAAGCAAAAGGATGAAGTTATCCATTATATCCTAAAGCAAAATATTGACTACACCACGTTGGTCGAGTAGTTTTATCCCCATTCAGCAAGTTCTACCTGCTATATTAGCCAAATACTACAAAAGTAAAAGAGCGAGGAGTCCCCTCGCTCTTTTACTTGAAAGTTAGTGTAGATACAACTATATCAATATATTACGAAGCGTATTGCGCTATTTTTTTGTGCTTTGTCGAAAAAAGTTATCAACAAAGTGGGAAAAAGTGGAGATTTATGGCAAAAAGTGGCAGAAATTAACTTAATTTTACTTCCTAATACAGGAAAACCGCATGACCTCATTTATAGGCGATTACATATGCAGGGTTGACGAGAAAGGCAGGATGCTCTTCCCTTCAGCCTTTAAGAAGCAGAATAAATCTGCTTCCCCCGATCGCTTTGTCCTTAAAAAGGACATCTTTGACCAGTGCCTTATATTGTACACTATCGAAGAATGGGATAGGCAAAATGCGCTTATTCGCCGAAATACCAACCCTTACAATCGAGAGCACAGCAGGTTTTTGCGCGATTTTTACCGTGGAACAAGCGAACTCACTTTGGATTCAAGCGGACGACTGCTTATCCCGAAGCGTATGCTCGAGATGATTGGTGCGAGCAGTGAGTTAGCCCTCACCGGACAAGACTCTAGGATAGAGCTATGGGCCAATGACCTATACGCATCCCACACTATCCAAGAGGATATATTTGCCAGCATGGCAGAAAAAATTTTAGGCTCAACCCCCTTAAGCAATGAGTAATGGCTTACCATATACCAGTATTGCTAAATGAGAGCATCGAAGGCCTTAGCATTAATCCTAACGGAACCTATCTCGATGTAACCTTTGGAGGAGGTGGACACTCTCGCGAAATTATCAAGCACTTGTCTCCCAAAGGGAGACTTATTGCTTTTGACCAAGACAAGGATGCCCTAGCCAATGCAATTGATGATAAGAGGTTCACGCTTATCCATAGCAACTTTAAATACTTCCGAAATTTTTTAACCTATCTGAGGATAGAGGGCGTAAACGGCATATTGGCCGATTTGGGGGTTTCGTCTAAGCACTTTGACAGCCCCGAGAGGGGCTTCTCGTACAGGTTCGATGGTCCGCTTGATATGCGGATGAACAGAAATGCACCATTGAGCGCAGAGCTGGTTATAAACACCTACGACGAAAAAGAGCTGAGCAATATCTTTTCGATATACGGTGAGCTTTCCAACGCCCGTAGGATAACAAAGACCATAATAGCTGAGAGGGCTGTAAATCACATTAAAACCATTGAAGCGCTTACCGAGCTGATCTCTCCACTTTTCCCAGCCCAACAGCGGAACAAGATGCTGGCTCAACTATTTCAGGCTATCCGTATTGAGGTAAATGGCGAGCTGGAAGCTCTAAAGCAGCTGCTTATCCAATCGGAGAGAACCCTACTGCCCCATGGCAGATTGGTTGTAATCTCGTATCACTCCCTAGAGGATAGGCTGGTAAAGAATTTTATACGAACTGGAAATTTTGCCGGAGACAAAGAAGCAGATTTTTATGGCAATGTGGAAAGCCCTTTTATTCAGGTAAACCGAAAAGTGATTGCTCCCGAAGAGAAAGAGCTTGAAGAAAACCCCCGTTCACGTAGCGCTAAGTTAAGAATTGCAGAAAGAAATGAGTACAGAAGGCAGTAAGCGAATTGAATTTATTGATGCTCAACCCAAACCTAAGAGTTCCAAACGGGTGGGGCTACGCAGCATTATCAATGGGAATATTTTGAGTAGAGAGAATGTGGCTACTCAAATCCCGTATATCCTCTTTTTAGCCGCTTTGGCTATACTATATATAGCC
>CAZKPD010000186.1:1719-4409 GCA_964554585.1 uncultured Rikenellaceae bacterium | reverse complement strand
TAATAATGTTGTGTGTTAAAGTGTGATCAGTTTGGTCCAAACAACCCAATCTGTCATCCTGTTCCTGTTAATCTCCTACTCGAATTTAATTGTTTTATCAGGGCTGATCCGCGAGATAACCATGGCAGGAATTAGCAGCATGGCAATGGTTAATGCAAATGTGACAATATTAACGAGTATAATATGTATAGCGCTTAGATGTATAGGTACGGTAGAGAGGTAGTAGTTGGCCTCATCGAGTTTGATGATTCCAAAATAGTATTGGATTAGGGCTAAGCCAATTCCTATTAAATTTCCCCATAGCAAACCTTTAAGAATGATATGCCCAGACTGGATGATAAAGATATTCCTGATAAATCGGTTTTCGGCCCCCAAAGCTTTCAGAGTTCCTATCATTTGGGTTCGTTCCAGAATTATGATAAGCAATCCCGAAATCATATTTATGCTGGCTACGGCTATCATAAGCACAAGCAGAATGATTACGTTAAGATCCTGTAAGGCCAGCCAATCAAAAATTTGGGGGTATTTTTCGATGATGTTTTGTGCTCTTAGCCGCGACCCGTCATCAAGAAATTGGAATGCAACCAAATCCTCCACATCGTAGGTTAGCTCTTGAATCTTTCGAAAATCGTCCACAAGGATTTCTAAACCGGTAACCTGATCGGCTTCCCAGCTGTTAAGCTGTTGAATATGCTTTAGGTCGCATAGGATGAACAGCTTGTCGAATTCTGCCATTTGCGTATCGTAAATACCCTCAACGGTAAAACGACGAAAACGGGGAGGTTCCTGCACAAAATACATGTCAAACTTATCCCCTATGCTTAATGATAGCAGCAACGACAGGGTTTGGGAGATAACTACTCCGTTAGATGTAACCGAATCGGAAAGGGTGAGAATTTCACCCTGTTTTAGGTTTTTTTGAAAAAAGCTCCAGTCAAATTCGTTGTTGATACCTTTAAGTACGACCCCCTGAATATCGTTGGTTGTTTTTATGATTCCGGGCTTAACGGCAAAAGGTTGAATATGTTTAATCCCATCCATTTGGAGTAGCGAAGGGATGAAGTTTTGTGTGCTACGGATTGGGGTTGTTTCAAACGAGGTGTTCCGATCCAAATTGGTGATTTGGATATGGCTTCCAAAGCCAATGGTTTTTTCGGAGATTTCACTCTTAAACCCAATAACAATGGCAATGGTTATAATCATTACAGCCACGCTAATAGCAACGGCAAACGTTGCAATTTTTACGAAAGGACGGGAGAGGCTTCTTTTGGCCTCTTTTGGATTACTCAGCCTATGGGCTATAAAACTCTCTGTTTTCAATGGCTTTTTGCTAAATCTCTTGCAAAATTAGGAATATTCTTTTCCCAAAACGACAAACTGGTCTGCAATGCTACTTTCTTCCGAAATCGGCAGGAATTTCACCCCAAACATGGGTTTCCCATTTAAGAATCCTGTTCTTCCAGCTATTCTCATGCAACCACTTCTCGGCTCGTTCGAGCAGCTCAAAAAGGATTCCGTTTCTATCGGTCTTTTGTAGGGTTGTATTGGCTTTTTTCTTTCGTACCCAGCTAATGGCCGTATTGGAATCAGTATAAATAGGAAGATCGCTCTGTTTCTTTTTTAGTAGGGCCAGCGCATGGACAATAGCTAAGAACTCACCCACATTATTTGTCCCATCAAAGTAGGGGCCTAACCTAAACAGCTCCTGCCCTGTTTGGGCAATTACTCCTCTATATTCCATATCGCCTGTGGCAGTATTCCAAGCAGCATCAACGGCAATGGATGGATAAACGGGCTTAGGAACAGGTTCGGTAAGATCGTTAAACTCCAATTTTTTATGTTTACTCTTTACTGTAGTGTCCGCTGTACCTCCGGCAGAAAAGGCTTCTTGTGCAGCCATAAGCGTTGGAAACGATTTGTACTTAGCATTAGCAAATCCGTCGATACTTTGTCGGCACTGCTCCCAGCTGTCGAATATTCCGGTTGTCCTACCGGACCAAACCACATAATACTTTCTTCTAGTCATCTCTACTCATAAATCACAGGCTATACCTTGGTGGCTACCATTCTGATGGCTATTGCTTTCCCTTTATGATGAGTACCCTCATTTAGGTGTAGCTCTGTGGTTTCAATGGATTTAATCTGAAGCGGTCTAAAATATTCCCTAAGCTCATCTGGAGTAACAAAGAGGTTCGGGTTTTTAGGTCCACCAGACGTATTCCCAATTTGATTGGGATGAAACATCTCCAGAATTACTGCTCCCTTAGGAGCTAAAAGCTCTATCATTTTTTGAGCGAATGGCCTTTTTAACTCCTTGGGTAGGTGGAGGTAACTTAGCCCAATAGCATTAAACTGACCCTCTAGGGGCAGGTTCATTATGTTGCCTATATGGTATGTAACCTTCACATTGTTCCGAGAAAATAGCTTCATAGCCTTTTCTTGTGCCACTTGGCTAAGGTCTACAGCAGTAACTTGCCACCCGTTTTTTGCAGCCCACAGGGCATTTCTTCCCTCCCCCTCACCAGGTAGCAGTAGTTTTCCCACCGATAGCAGCATCAGCTGCTGTTGTAAAAACTCGTTGGGTTCTATGCCGTATATGTAATCGGTGGTTGAGTATCGATTATCCCACTCGTTTGCATGTGAGGTCATGAGTTCTGGGATGTAAAATCAGGATAAAGGAGATACTTTTT
>CAZKPD010000186.1:0-1709 GCA_964554585.1 uncultured Rikenellaceae bacterium | reverse complement strand
GCCATGAATTGCGAAATGCCTTCTTGCCAGCTCTCTTTAATGGATTGCTCGCTATCGCCTCTTTCGATGCGAGTGCGTAGCTCTTGGCCACCGGATAGCGTGTTGAAATAGCTGTTAAAGAACTTTTCCTTCTCAGGGAATAGCTGGTACGAATAGATTAACCAGTTTAGGTTAATCTGACGGAGCTCAATGAAGTACTGTGCATTATAATCTCTCAAATCAATCCCATAGCAAAGCTGATCTTGGTATGGTGGATTTTTGCTGGCACCGGGTGTACTAACCGGAGTAAAACGGTATTCCATATCCGTTAGCTTTGGGTGGCCAAAAATTTGGAATGGATAGTCGGTACCACGCCCAACGCTGATGATTGTTCCCTCAAAAAAGCCTAGCGACGGGTACAGGTATACAGCGGTTTGATTGGGTAAGTTGGGCGAAGGCCTTGTGGGAAGGATGTATAACGAATCGTGCGTATAGTTTAGGCATGGGATTACGGTAAGATCACAAATTTCGCCCTGCGAAAGCCACCTTTCTCCATTAATCATCTGTGCATACTCGCCCACGGTCATCCCGTGAACCAGTGGAACCGGATGCATGCCAACAAAAGAGGTGTACTTCATATCCAGAATAGGACCATCAACGTAAAATCCGTTGGGATTGGGCCTGTCCAGTATGAGTAGTGGTGTGCCGGTTTCGGCACAGGTTTCCATTATGTAATGCATGGTTGAGATGTAGGTGTAAATTCGAACACCAACATCTTGCATATCAAAAATAACAATGTCAAGCTCGTCAAAATCGGTGTGAGTTGGCTTTTTATGTGCCCCATATAGCGACACAACGGGTAATCCTGTTTGCGAATCAATATGATTGGCAATCAGCTCTCCGGCATCCTCTTGCCCTCTAAACCCATGCTCTGGGCTAAATATCTTCTTAATATCAACACCCAATGTTAACAGGCTGTCTACCAAATGTGTTTGTTGGATGATGGTGGAGTGGTTTGCAACAATCCCTACCCGTTTTCCCATAAGTTCAGGGATATATAGGGCCGTTTGCTCACAACCCAACTTAAGCAGTGTGTTAACCGGTTCGCTTTTTTGCTGTGGCGACTTGCACGATGACAGGCCGACAAATACTAAGAGGATAAGAAAGGTTTTCAATGCCATAGTTTGATTATAATAGCACGAATGTAATAAAAATGCCATGTATATAGCAGGTATCGGCCAAAAAAAACGTTGTAGACCCTCATACATGATTTTGTGTGGCCTAATGCCAATTATTTTTAGCTTACATTTACTGCATAAAGAAGGCAACCATTTTTTTAACAAATTTGTTAGTTATACAGATTTATCCATTTTAACGACGAAAGGGCTTGTCATGAAATCAGCATTGTATACAGCAAAAACATTCCATGCCATAATGGGTAGCATTGAGGAGGGGGTGATCGTGCTGGATAAGGATGATGTGGTTGTAGAGGTGAATCCTGTTGCTGAAGAGATGCTCCTAAAAATGCGGGATGATTGCATTGGGATGACTTTAACGGAGCTGCTTCCGCTAGCTGACGAGTTGAATGTTGAAGGTTCATCGCAATCTACTATTCGTGCTGAATTAGGAGAGAGGATGATTGAGGTTCGTAGGTTGCTCATCTATAACAGTATGGATGAAGTGGATGGTTATGTATTAGTATTAAAATATTTGACCCACAGCCTTGCCAC
>CAZKPD010000185.1:0-4424 GCA_964554585.1 uncultured Rikenellaceae bacterium | reverse complement strand
TAATCGCCGGCATGGACGCTTTTATTTGTGATCTGTGTGTTGAGCAGGCCGATATCATTATACGCGAGGAGCTTAAAAAGAAAGGGAAGTTTTCCCTTAGCAAGGATAAGCTGCTAAAACCTGTTGAGATTAAAGCCTTCCTCGATCTTTACGTGATTGGTCAGCACGAAGCCAAAAGGTACCTTTCGGTTTCGGTATACAACCACTACAAGCGTTTGCTTCAACCGCAGGTAGACGATGATGCAGAGATTGAGAAATCCAATATCCTTCTGGTTGGCGAAACCGGAACCGGAAAAACGCTACTGGCCCGAACCATTGCACGTATGCTGCACGTCCCCTTTACCATTGTTGATGCAACCGTGCTTACCGAGGCCGGATACGTGGGCGAAGATGTGGAGAGCATACTCACTCGACTTCTCCAGGCAGCCGACTATAACGTGGAGGCCGCAGAAAGAGGAATCGTGTTTATTGATGAGATAGACAAGATTGCACGCAAAAGTGACAACCCCTCCATCACCCGCGATGTTTCGGGCGAAGGTGTACAGCAGGCCATGCTCAAGCTGCTAGAGGGCTCCAAAGTGAATGTACCTCCACAAGGAGGACGTAAGCATCCGGAGCAGAAAATGATTGAGGTGGACACAAAGAATATCCTTTTCATCTGTGGGGGTGCTTTTGAAGGGATCCAGAAAAAGATTGCCCAAAGGCTCAACACTCAAGTTGTGGGCTATGGGGCCAGCAAAGAGCGCAATAGGGTGGACAGAGAGAACCTTCTGCAATATGTAGCTCCTCAAGACCTGAGAGCTTATGGTCTAATCCCCGAGATTGTAGGACGGTTACCTGTACTCACCTACCTTAACCCTTTAGAAAGAGATGCGTTAAGGAGTATTCTCACCGAACCCAAAAACGCCATTATAAAGCAGTACATTAAGCTATTTGAGTACGATGGCATCAAGCTAAAGGTAACCGATGAGGTACTTGACTATATAGCCGACAAGGCTATAGAGTTTAAGCTGGGTGCTCGTGGCCTCAGGTCTATCTGTGAGACCATAATGATTGATGCCATGTTCGAACTCCCATCGGAAAACGATAAAGAGCTGATTGTGGACCTAAGCTATGCCCAAAAGAAACTAGAAAAAACCAATATGAAAAAGCTGCGGGTTGCTTAGCTAGCTTACCCGTTCCAAGACAATATAGGTAAACTCGAGCCCATCATGTGTGGGCTCTCCTTTTTTGGAACTTACCTCAACCCATTGGCTCATATCAATCTCGGGGAAAAAGGTATCCCCTTCAAACGATCTATGTACACGGGTTAAATAAAATTTATTGACCAAGGGCAATGACTGTCTATAGAGCTCACCCCCACCCACCACAAACACCTCACTATCCGTTTTAGCCATCTCCAATGCATCTTCTAACGAATGGGCCACCAGTGCGCCAGGTGCTGAAAAACTCTTATCGCGGGTAACCACTATGGTGGTTCTACCGGGCAAAGCACGCCCAATGGATTCCCACGTTTTACGCCCCATAATCATATGATGCCCCATGGTAATCTCCTTAAAATACTTAAGATCATTGGGCAGGTGCCAAATAAGCTGGTTGTTGTTGCCAATCACATTGTTCTCGGCTATGGCAACTATAATAGATAGATTCATTTGCATACTGTTTTTGTCTATACCGCCACTTCACCTTTTATATGGGGATGCGGATCGTATCCCTCAATGGCAAAGTCTTCAAACTTAAAATCGAAAATTGATTTCACCTCCGGGTTAATCAACAGCTTAGGCAGGGGTCTTGGCTCGCGGGTAAGCTGCAGCTTCACCTGCTCAATATGATTATTATAGATATGCACATCGCCCAAGGTATGCACAAAATCTCCGGGCTTTAACCCTGTAACCTGCGCCATCATCATGGTCAGCAGTGCATAGGATGCGATATTAAACGGAACGCCTAGAAAAACATCGGCACTGCGCTGGTAAAGCTGGCATGAGAGCTTGCCATCGGCAACGTAAAACTGAAAAAGGATATGGCAGGGCGGCAGTGCCATTTTATCAATCTCACCCACATTCCATGCGTTTACCAAATGTCGTCGTGAGTCGGGATTGTTTTTTATGGATTCCACAACCTGCGTAATCTGATCAATGTGCTGCCCATTGGCCGAAGGCCAGCTTCGCCACTGATATCCGTATATGGGACCTAAATCACCATTCTCATCGGCCCACTCATCCCAAATTCGCACTCCATTCTCTTTCAGATACTTAACATTCGTATCGCCATTTAAAAACCAGAGCAACTCGTAAACGATAGATTTGATATGCAGCTTCTTGGTGGTTAATAGGGGAAAACCCTCGCTAAGGTCGAAGCGCATTTGCCACCCGAAAAGGCTTTTGGTTCCGGTACCTGTCCTGTCGCTCTTTTGGGCTCCTCTATCTATAATGCTATCTAAAAGGTCTAGGTATTGCTTCATGTTTAAAGTGTGTTATGGGGTCTTATCAATCAAAACAGCTATTGGGACAAAAAGGTTAATGCCATGGCTATTTAACGGCTAAAATCTCATCTTCGCCTCGGAGCGAAAACCGAAATAAAGTCATTTGCTTCCCATCCCAACGGGCATATGAATTACTCACAATCCAATCGCCCAACATCACCAAATTTTTACCGCTAATCAGCGGGTGTATCACCGGCACATGCCAATGCCCTAGCACAAAATAGTCGAACTGCTCATTTAACAGTAAGTTGTTGGCAAAATGGACTATGGGCTCATCATTGCCCTTAAAGTCATAGGTGATATTCTTGGCATTACGACTGCTCACCGACCAGCCCTGCCCCAGCCACATTGCAAAATTGGGATGCAGCCGTGCAAACAACCACTGTAAGGTTTTACTGGTGAACAGAGATTTAAGAAGCTTATAGCCATAATCGCCTTGGATCAGCCCGTCGCCATGGGCTATATAAAAACGCACACCATTCAGCTCACGAATGATGGGTTTACGGTGAATTTGGACCCCAACCTCTTTCTCTAGGTAATCAAACATCCAAACATCGTGATTGCCGGTAAAGAAATGCACCGGAATACCCGAATCGGTAATCTCTGCAATCTTTCCTAAAAAACGGGTAAATCCTTTGGGAACAACCCTTTTATACTCGAACCAAAAATCGAAAATATCACCTACCAGATAGATCTCGGCTGCATCGGCCTTAACCTGGTCTAGCCATTGCACAAACAGCGCCTCTCGGCTTACCGCACCTGCCGGGGTGGGTAGGCCCAAGTGGATATCCGATGCAAAATAGATGTTCTTTTTGTCCATTGGATCGCAATTACAACATTTTGGCAAGTTGGTTTGCCAACTCCTTGCCGTATAAGTTTTTGCCTACAATCTCAAAATCCTTACTGATAAGGTAGTTCGACGGGATTTGGGTTATATTATACAATCCTATCACCTGAGGTGTAGCTGTGAGCTGGCTCACATTAATCCAAGGCAGATTGGCAGCTCCAATGGCCGATACCCAATCCTCACGCTTCACATCAAGCGATACCTGATAAATCTCAAACCCTTTGGATCTGTATTTATTGTAAATATCAAGCAGTTCCCTATTCTCTAGCAAGCTATTGGGATTAAATGAGGCCCAAAAATCGAGAAGAATAACCTTGCCACTTAGTGATGACAACCGTATGGTATCACCCATCGGGTTGGGCAAAGCTATTTCGGGTAGGGTCGACTCCGCAACTTGCATCAAATTCCGCAGCTTATGGCTCGATACGATCCGCTCCATATTCTTTATATCACGCTGTAGCCCCTTTGTGTAGGCCGATTCCGGAAAGTGGAAAATTGAGTAGTTTGCCACCGCTTTAAATAGTCGGATATCCTCGTCCCTGTCAAACACATACTGATTGGGAGCATACTGCTGGTACAGCGCCATTACCGCAGCACGCGAAGTGGAATAATTACGGATAAACTCTGTGCTAAAAGCGCGCTGATCCTCAATCACCCGAAGGGTTGATTCAAAAATCTCCTGCTTTTGGCTTGCACTTAGTGAGGTTGTGTTAAGGGTGCGAAGAGAATCGAGTGATTTTTTTGTCAATGCAATTCGCTCCGTTAGCTGCTGGGTAAGCAATGATTGCTCCGAACCCTCAACCCGATAGCGCATGGAACCATTGAGCGTAATATCCAAAGTTGCGCGATCTTTGGGTTCGAGCAGCAGGGTAATAATCTCACCTTTTTCCTGATTGATATGAAGCTGAAAAAAGGTTGGCTCCTTTAGCTCCCCCACCTTAATGCGAAATGAGGGTTTACCGGGAACAATGCGCCGGGTGGAATGCAGCGCTATTTTCTCAAAATCTTGGCGATAGAGGCTAATCTCTGCGGCAGACTCAATCCCCTCGATGCGCCCCTGAATGGTTGATACGTCTTTATTTTCGCATCCCA
>CAZKPD010000184.1:0-4470 GCA_964554585.1 uncultured Rikenellaceae bacterium | reverse complement strand
CCAGCGCCGATGGTACTGCCGATTAGGTGGGAGAGTAGGTCGCCGCCAACCTTCAGAAAGCTCCGAGCATGCGCTCGGAGCTTTTTTTGTGTATATTTGCCACAGAATCATGCAACAGAAAAGGATAATATTCACATTTTTATTTGTCTTGCTCCTGGCCATTACCTGGAGTACTACTGCTAGCGTGTACTTGCATAAACTTAATTGTCAGGATACTATCCCAAATCGACTGTCTGATTCTATACCAAGCACATTTCTAAACCCTTTAAATGGGGTGAATGCAGAGCCAGACAGTGTAAACGGGGATCTTCCCCTAAATTTTGATATGCATGAAACTCCAGATGATCGATCTGAGGTAAAGGATATAATAAGTAAGCGTTCAATCATAGAACTTCTGCGTAGTGAAGAGGATACCATTCGATTTTTCTCTTGGCGGTTTAATCCGATTTATCTAAGCAATGATACCGCTTCTATTGATACCCTATTTAAGTTTAGACATTTAGTGTACCCCCAGCAAAAATATTTCGAAACTTATACGTATACCGGAAATCTTGGTGGTGCTGTACAGTATGATCACTTCTTTACTCGTAACGATACGTATGGATTCCTCTTTTCGAGATATTTTGACTTGTACGCAGATAATGCATCGCAAAATACGCATTACAATGTAAGATCACCATTAACACGGATATTCTATTCTTCAGGAGGACCATCCAGTAAGGTAGAACAGGTAGTACATGCTGTTCAAACCCAAAACATAGGGAAACATTTTAATTTTGGGGTTAGCTATGATTTTTATGGTACTAAGGGAAGGTATGAACGGCAGGATACTAGAGATAATATCTTGTCTCTATTTGCGAGCTATTACAAAGGTAATCTGTCAGCTCAAGTTGCATTTATCAATAAGGTATATAAGCAGGAAGATAATGGAGGTGTGGTTGATCCGTCATTGGTGCGGGATACGATAGTGGAACTTTTACCTTTCAGACTGAGTAGTGCTTCGAGCGTAATCCGTAATATGTCGGCTTCTGCTAATGTGGGTTATACCCTTTTAAATGTGAATAAAAGGATTAAAAAAGAAGATGAAAGCACAAAGGATAACTATATCCCTCTTATTTCTACCCGACTACTTTTAGATTATAATAAGTATTCTAGACTGTTTACGGATACAAAACCCAGCGCTGATTATTATAATCATTTTTATATTTCCAATTCTATTACTCGGGACTCTGTGGCAAGTCAAGCGTTAGAGGCTAAGCTAATGTTGGAGATTTCCCAGTTTGCAAAAATTCCCGGCATGCCGGGTCTAAGAGGATGGATAGGATACGATTGGTTTGATTATCATCTGTTTAATCCAAATAATTACTTGTTTCTACATTCAACCCCTCACGAATCATCAGCACACATTGGTTTAGCTGCTTTTAGCGATAGTCCCTTTTTGGGCTACAGGGGAGCCATCAGAATGTTCTTTAGTGGATATAGGGCTGATGATAAGGTTGTGGATGGAGAGGTGTGGCTATCACCATGGAAGGATAGATCAATGCCTAGGTTAAAGGGAACGCTTAAAATTAGTGAGGTTACCCCCGATATTTTCTTGACTAGCTATTTGTCGAACCATATTAAGTGGGACAATCACTTAAAAAAAGAGAAACGTTTTATGCTTAAGGGTGCATTAGAAGCAAAGCGTTGGGAAGCAGAAATAGGCTATAATCTTGTGCATATCAAAGATTTTATCTTTTTTGATGAATCTTCAACGCCCCGGCAAGCAGATAATGTCACAATTACCTCATTTTATGCGCAAAAGAATTTTAACCTATTTAATGGGTTGAATATTTTTAACCGCGCTATCTTTCAAGCTAACACCAACCACGAATCGCTGAGTCTTCCCAGTCTTATTCTCTTCTCTTCGATATACTATGAAAGGGTTTTGGTACGAAATGCCTTAACGGCTCAGTTGGGTGCTAATGTCTCATACCGCTCGAAATTTTATGCAGATGCTTATAACCCTGTTGTGGCTCAGTTTCATAACCAGCGGGAAGAAAAGTTGGGAGGATACCCATTAGCTGATCTCTTTTTGAACTTTAAATGGAAAAGAGCGTTGATTTATCTTAAAGTTGAACATGTGAATCAGGGATTTCCTGATAATAACTATTTTGCTACTTACCTACACCCCTATAACCCTACAGTATTTAAATATGGCATTTTATGGACGTTTTATGACTAGTCGTCAAAAAAATCTACCTGCCTAACCATATTTCCTTACATTTACCCATTATATGTTTTAGTCATGAAAAGGTATAGATTGCTATACACGACGTTGGTACTATTGCTTTTAGCGGCGTTTCTTCCCGGTTGTGATGATGGGGGTAAACTTTTTAAATCATCAAGTAGAGCGGTAATGAACGATTTGGAGCAAATTGAGAAATTGGGTGTACTAACCGCTGTTACCGATTTTAATTCGACCAATTACTTTATCTATAAGGGTGAGCCCATGGGCTATCAGTTCGACTTGCTTCAGGTTTTTGCACAGCATATTGGAGTTAGACTAGAGCTTATTGCCGAAAATAATCTGGACAATGCGTTCGATCTGCTCAAGGAAGGAAAGGTGGATATTTTTGCTAACAATCTAACCATCACAGCGTCGCGTAAAGAACATTTTTTATTTACTGTTCCCATTTCAACTACTCGCCAAGTTTTGGTTCAGTCTAAATCTTCTGGTGCATCCCCAATTCGAAACCCTTTAGATTTAGGAGGTAGGATTGTTTATGTTCAAAAGGGATCTGCATCGGTTCAAAGATTAAATAATCTATCAGAAGAGATAGGTAAAGAGATTATTGTGGTTGAACTACCGCGTTACGAGGCTGACGAGCTGATAGAGCTTGTGGCTAATGGGGAGATAGACTTCACGGTTTGTGATGAGGATGTTGCTAAGGTTAACGCTTTTTACTATGACAATCTGGATATAATTACCTCCGTAAGTTTTGATCAAAACTTAGCTTGGGCTGTGAGCAAGAGTTCGCCAGAGCTGTTGAAAACTTTGAATGAATGGTTTGAAAATTTTTCTCAAACAGCAGAATATAGAATTATTAAAGGAAAATATTTCGACAATCCGTTCTGGGCACGTAGGGTACTTTCGGAAAATGCACGGGTTAAGGATGGAAGCATCTCATTATACGATCAAGGTTTTAAGCGTGCCAGCTCAAGTATCGATTGGGATTGGCGCTTGTTTGCATCCATGGTGTACCAAGAGAGCAGGTTTAATCACAACGTGGAATCGAGGATGGGCGCCTACGGGTTAATGCAGTTTATGCCTGCAACAGCACTATATTTTGGTATTTCACATAAAACCGATCCCGAAACACAAATTAGGGCAGGTGCTCGATACCTCAAATGGTTGGAAAAAAGGTTCGACAGCATTTCCGATCCGGAACAGAAAACAAAATTTATTTTAGGCGCATACAATGCCGGGTTGGGGCATATTATTGATGCTCGGAACTTGGCCCGTAAGCATGGAAAAAATCCGGATATCTGGGATAATAATGTGGATTTCTTTATTCTTAACAAGTCAAATCCGGACTACTACTGCGACACAACGGTTAAGTATGGCTATTTTAGAGGGAAAGAGACCTATAACTATGTGAATCAAATCATGCAGCGTTATAAGCACTATCAGAATATTCTGCCCGATTAGAATCTGCTAGTAGAGCTCTATGAGCTCGGAGATGATCATTGCTGTAGCTCCCCATATCACCTCATTTTCTGCATTGAAGTAGGGTGCTTCAATGGTTCTTCCATGACTAGTTATCACTTTTGAGGCTAAACAGTTTTTGCTTTGAAGAAGGGCTAAACTTGGGGTAATCACGTATTCTACCTCATGTGCGTCTAGTTTTAGGGCAGTGGGTTTGGGGATTATTCCAACGTAAGGATGAACAAGCATATTGCTTACCGAGATGAATAGTGGGGTGAGTTTGCCGATTATCTCTACTTGTGTGGGTTCGATTCCAACCTCTTCATGAGCTTCGCGTAGCGCAGTAGCCATTAAATCGGTATCAATGCGTTCGTATTTTCCCCCAGGAAAGCTGATCTGTCCGCTATGAATTCCGTTGTAGCTAGCCCTTTTTATTAGCAGAGTATGTGCACCATCCTTTTCTTCGAAAATGCCAATTAGTACAGCGCTTTGCACTGCATGATTGTTAGGAGTAATGGAAAATTCTTCTCCATTTCGCAAAGAGGGAGCCATTCGGAGCTGGGCAGCTATACCGGGAAGCGGTCCATTCGTATTCTTTCGGAGGCGACTTACTATTTGATGAAAACTACTCATGCCTTGGATAACAGTTTGCCAATAATAATGTTGTGTGTTAAAGTGTGATCAGTTTGGTCCAAACAACCCAATCTGTAATCCGTTCCTGCTAATCTCCTACTCGAATTTAATAGTTTTATCAGGGCTGATCCGCGAGATAACCATGGCAG
>CAZKPD010000183.1:1980-4487 GCA_964554585.1 uncultured Rikenellaceae bacterium | reverse complement strand
AATAAGACCAGAGGATACTATGAGTATGTGGATATTGGTATGTCCTATGTGCAATCCAATATAAATGGAGCATTGGGAATAACACAATTAAAGAAGCTGGACGCCCTCAATAATAAAAGAAAGCAAGTAGCCCAATTCTTTAAGCAGGAGCTTTCTCATATTGCCGGATTGGAATTTATGAGGATAACCGAAGGGAGTGAGCACAACTGGCATCTGTTTGGGGTTATGGTTCCTTCCCAAGACAAGTATTGGATTATGGATGCCCTACGAGCCGAGGGGGTTATGGCCAATGTGCACTACACGCCGCTACACCGTAACAGCTACTACTCAAAGCTGGCAACAGATAGCCAAATGCCCGGCTCCATAGAGTTTTTTAGTAGGCTGCTAAGATTGCCCATATACCCAACGCTTATGCAAAAAGAACAAGAGTTGATAGTTAAAGCGGTTCAAAAGGTGTTCTGATACCCCAAAAAAGGGATGAAAAGCATTCTTATTTTTGGTGCTGGGCTTAACCAGCTGGAGCTAATTCGAGAAGCAAAGAAACTCGGAGTAATGGCAATTGTTATTGATCCTAATTCCAACGCCATTGGCGCAGGCGAAGCAGATTTTTTTTATAGGGTTGCCGGCGATGACTATGAGCAAACCAAAAAAATAGCCACAAAGCATGGTGTTAATGGTATTGTAACAGCCCAAATGGAAAATCCTTTACGCATAATGGCAAGGTTGGCACAAGAGTTAGGGTGTATTTTTAATAGTCCCGAGGTAGTGGAACGATGCAGGGATAAATACCTGATGAAAGAGTGTTTTATTAAAAACCAAATACCGTGTGCAAAAGGGATGTTGTTTAATTGCAATGCACTACCCACTCAAAAAGAATTAGAAAAGCACAAGCTAACCTTTCCCTTAATTATTAAACCCACTGATGCGCATTCCAGCCGAGGGGTAGTTAGGGTCGAAAGTTATCAAGAGCTAAAGGAGCAGGTACTTGAAACAGCAAACTTTTCAAGCAAACACAACTATTTGGTAGAAGAATTTTTGGAGGGTAAGGAGTTAAGCGTTGAGGCGATAACCTATAAAGGAGAAACTCATATAGTACAGTTTACAGAAAAATTTATAACACCTTTTCCAAGAACCGTTGAATTGGGGCACCTACAACCGGCAAGAATAGATAGTGAAGAAAAACAGGAGATAGAGGGGGTGGTGAAAAAAGCCATTCAGGCATTGGGGATTGACAATAGCCCAACCCATACAGAGGTAATGCTTACCAAAAAGGGCGTAAAAATTATTGAGGTTGCAGCACGGCTGGGTGGTGATTTTATTGGATCATATCTTACCAAGGCTTCTACAGGAATTAGTTTGGATAGGGCAACAATAGAAATAGCCTTGGGGTTAGAGCCAAAGGTTGAAAAGGAGAACAAAGAGTTTGCCTATATAAAATACTTCTTTTTACCTGCGCAAAAAAAGGTGGTTGAGGTTTTAGATTACCAGGATATTTTGGAAGAAGACAGTTTGGTTTTTGCACAAATATTTGTTAAACCCGGTGATATAACAACCACATTAACACATAGTGCCCATAGGGCAGGGTGTGTGCTGGTTAAAGGGAAAACTTATAGAGCTGTGCTTCAAAAAGCACAATATTTTGAAAATAGGCTAACAGATAAAATTAAACTACAATAGATCATGCTAAAAGGAGAGTTAGTAACACTACGCCCTATTCGCTTTGAGGATTGGGAGAAAACTATACAATGGCGGAACGATAAAAGCATAAAGTTTAGTACCATGTCTCATCCTTTTCCAATTATGGCTGAACAGGAGCAGGAGTGGTACAAAGGGAGGTTAAGCACAATTAATAACAATGAAATCTTATTTACCATAGAATTGAATAGCAGTAAAGAGGCCATTGGGTATATCCATTTAACAGGGATAGACTGGATTTCACGATATGCAAAGTTTGGTGTAGTAATTGGTGATAAAAAAAATTTAGGAAAGGGATTTGGTAAGGATGCTTTGCAATTATTATTAAACTATGGGTTTAATACTTTAAACTTGAATAAGGTCTATTGTGAAGTGTTAGCAAATCACCCTGCTTTGTCAAGTTATTTATCTCTGGGAGGTCAAAAAGAAGGGCATCTAAAAAATCATTTTTACAGAGAGGGTAATTATGAAGATGTTTTGATTTTAGCCTGGTATGCAGACAAATAGACTTTTCAAATTATTATATTCTTTTATCTTTTAAAGTATGAGGTTTTTACTTTTAATCCCCACAAAATACTCCTATACAAATACTCTTATACAAATCCTTTTAAGTCAGGGTGTACAGAGCATTCATTTCGATTATAGGGTTCTTTTTAATACCATTGAAAACCAGATACAGCGCTACAAATTAAAATTGCCTTTTGCCTATAGGCAAAAGTGGGAAAACTACTATTTAAACAAAATAAATAGCATCTACAAGGAGAAGATAGATACCCTAAATCCCGATGCTATTTTTATTTATAATAACGAAA
>CAZKPD010000183.1:0-1950 GCA_964554585.1 uncultured Rikenellaceae bacterium | reverse complement strand
CTTTTTGGGTGACAACCCATTATATACATCTACTAACCCCTATAATTTGGCTGTATTAGAGTATGCCCATGCGGTTTTTGTGCCGGATACCTTTTGGCAGTTTCAGCTCCAAAAAATAGGTTTAAAGAATGTGCAACACTTTCTTTTTCCACTACCCAAGAATGAGTACTATCCATTGGATATTAAGGGTATAGATAAAGAGTTTCAAAACCAGCATAAATCCGAAGTTTTTTATGCCGGATTAAATTATGGGAATTCGTGGGGATATAAGAAGACCAAGTTTTTAAACGAGTTTTCCGGTTTTGACCTGAAGATATATGGGAACAAATCTTGGATCCGATGGATACCCCATTTTCCCAACTTAGAGGAACACTATACAAGGGTTGATAAGTATATTCCCACCCCTGAATTAAATAAAATATTTAATTTAACTAAAATTGTTCCCGTGGATGGAAATCCCGGAATTTTTCATGGTATTCATGTTAGAGCACTAGAAGCTCTATCGGCTGGAGCCCTACCTATAATGGAGTGGAATGCGGATTTGGATATGATTTTTAAGGGAGTAACCGATCTGCCGGCGGTAAAAGATTACCAGGCTATCCCCCAAAAGGTTCGCTTTTATTTAAGCAATGAGAATAAAAGGATAGAGATAGTGAATAAGATGAAAGAAGCTTATAATGAGCAGTTTTCAGAGGATAAAGTTGGGCATCAAATTTTAAGAGTTTTAAATAAGTAGTTGTTAATTATGGAAAGAGTTTGTGTGGTTGCATTTAGTTTTGGAGAATATTACCGCTATATTCCCTACTATATTTATACTTTTTTAAGAGCATATGACTATGTTCATATAAAGGTGTTTTTATCAGAAAAAACAGAAGAATGCATTGGTTTGCAAGATTCGCTTATCCTTTTGAATAAATATTTTAAAGGAAGATTTGATGTTTATGAAAATTATAATAAACAAATAAACGTACAAGGGAACAATTTAACAGGAGGGAATAAAAAAATTACTCGCTGGGTGATACCCTATAAGTATGTACAAGGTTTTGACTACTGTTATATAGGGGATATTGATTTTTTAATTCTGAGCGAGAGCTATGACTTTAAAGAGGTGCATAAGGAACATATGGAAATCACAGGTCTTCCATTTAGTAATGCAGTTCGCTCAGAAAAAGACAAACGACTAACAGGTTTACACTTTATAAAAACTGAGGAGTATTATAGAGTAATGAAAAACGTCATTGAATCATTAGATAATAATTATGATCAATTATTATTAGATAAATTTAGTGATGAACAGGTACTTTATGAGCTATGCCACAGAGGATTTGATTTGTCTATGTTGTCTAAAGCGGATCCATTACGACCCTATCATGGTGTTCACTTAAGGCTATTGAATAGGCTGGATATAAAATGGCGAAAATTTCATGATGCTGCTGTTTTAGATCCGTTTTTTTTATTACCACAAAAGGAAGAGTTAAGCCATAAATTAAATGGATTGTTTGCCGAAAAGATTTTCCAAGAGCTTATTAAAATAGATTATCCCGATGAGATACTATTGGTGCCTACCATCTATTCTTTTAAATTTAAGCCATTAAGCAAACAAATCCAAAGAAAAAGGATAAGAAGGAGTTATAGAATAGTCAATAAAAGAGTAATAAATTTTGTTAAGAATGGCATAAGTCATATTAAATCATAATAAGTTTTACTGTGTATAATTGGAACAATGAAAAAATAAGCATGCAAGAATAATTTCATGGCAAAGGGTCTAAAGATTTTTAATGCAGAGCTATTACATTTTTTTATATTGGTTCTCATAACCATAGGGATAACCTATTATACTTCAAGGATTATCGTTTCCTTTTGGGCTGCCCTCTTGCTTTTTTTTTATGCCCGTAGTAACAATGAACCCTTTTGGCTAGCTCTCTTTTTGGTGCTTAGCGACGGCTTTAT
>CAZKPD010000182.1:0-4536 GCA_964554585.1 uncultured Rikenellaceae bacterium | reverse complement strand
CCAAGCGTGGTTGCTATCCTGATGCACCCAGCGTGGGGTGTAGATTTGACGTGCAGGGATGCCCACCGCCCGAAGGGCAGTAACGGCCAGCACCGACTCCTCGCCACAACGCCCAAAAGCCGTTTTAATGGAGGCTAAAGGGGCCGAGGTACGACCATCGGTTCCCATATAAATTACCTTTTCGTGGCACCAGTGGTTAATCTCCAATGCTGCCTCCTTCATACTCATACCCGAGATGCGGGGTAGTAGCTCGTGAAAAATAACCTGACGGGCGGTATCTAAATTCTCAGAACCCGCTCTGGAAGGCAATACAAAGTGTAAGAAATCATCCTCACTTACCGATTTGCCCCAGCTAAAGGTTTCACGCGCCTTCAGGGCGTATTGAACCTGACCCAGGAAGTAATCACCATCATAGTTGCTTAAATCGCTTAGGGGCGAATAGGCGTAAAGAAATTTAAGTGCTTCCTGCTCGGCAGTGGTGGCATTATCCAGCACCGAAAGCAGCTGCTCTTGCCGCTGATGTAAAAAATTCTCAGTCCGCTTTTGGAACTTTTCCTCCACAGCGGAGCGTTTTTGGGTGTTTTTAATAAGGTGTAAATCCTGATTACAGCCCGTAAAAAGCATTAGTGCCGACAGAGCGGCAAGAACAAAACTGTGTTTCATGGTATATTGGGTTTACTATTTACAACAAAAGACCCCCATGGGGCTCAATAGGGATTCAAAATTAGCGAATTTCTTTGAGGAAATGACGATTGCTACTGAACGTAAAAAAGCCGAAAGGCTTTTTAGGCATTTCGGCTCTTAAGGTATAGGGAGTTACCCTTTGGGCTTGATTAGTTATAAAGCGGAAGAGATCCGTAGCTTTTGGAGTACTCCAACATTTGCTCAATATATCCTTGGGAGTAACCAATCTCTATATCTTTCAATTCACCGTTTTTACTGTAAACCGGTGTATAGGTCGGGTTTACAAAACCTCCGTAGGGGGCAATATCCAGCTTGGCAAAACGCTCCAATATCTCTTTGTGCATAGCGTAATCCACCTCTACGGCATAGGTCTCAACCAGATGCTGCGCAGCGGCAAAGTCGCCTGTACTCTTTACGCGCTGAATTTCTGTAAGAAGTTCACCAAACAGCCCTCTCAGCTTCTCATGATTGGTAATCACAAAGTAGGTTTTACCATCCCGTTCACGCTGCTCAATCACATTGTCGGCCTTTCCATGCTCATAGCACCAGCGGGCTATCAGCTGACGGTTACGCATATGCGCCTGCTCTACCTTATTGCCCAACTCCACTCGGGTAAGCTGGGTCATAATTCCGTTTCGGATATACTGATTATACTCGGCTTTTCCCACTTCGAGGCTGGGCATAATACCCAGTTCAACCATTTTTTTGTCCATAATGTAGTAGAGGGCAAACAGGTCGGCGCGGCACTCCTCAATCACCGAGCTGTACTGCTTTAGCTCATCACCCTTAACCCCGGGGGCCAACTTTCCGCTCCCGTGACCAAGGCACTCATGCAGGTCGGTGTGTAGGCTCCCGGCCAATCCGCCGTGGAGTTCGTGCAGCTTCACCTCTGCCTCATCCCAAGCAAACTCCTCCAAGAAGCCATTCCCTTCGGATGATTTATTGTAGGCATGGGTAATATTGTCAATGGTAACACTTTTAGAGCCGTGCTCAGCCCTAATCCAGTCGGCATTGGGCAGGTTAATGCCAATGGGCGTTGAGGGGTAGCAATCGCCACCCAGCATGGCCACATTGATTACCTTAGCCGAAACACCTTTCACCTCCTCCTTTTTAAATGCGGAGTCAACGGGTGAGTGATCCTCAAACCACTGAGCGTTTGCGCTCAGAATGGTGGTGCGCTTGGTAGCCTCAATATCCTTAAAGTTTACAGTACTCTCCCATGATGATTTATAGCCCATGGGGTCGCCATAGTTCTCAATAAATCCGTTTACAAAGTCGATATGCGAATCCAAATCTTTGGTCCAAAGGATGCTGTACTCGTCATACTGCTTTAAATCGCCAGTTTGGTAGTACTCCACCAGGCTTTTGATTACCCCTCTCTGAACATCATTTTCGGCCACTTGGCTCGCTTTCTCGAGCCAATAAACAATCTGCTCAATGGCAGGGCTATACATTCCGCCCACTTTCCAAACCTTTTCGGTTACCTTTCCGTTCTCTTTTACCAGCTTAGAGTTTAGCCCGTAAGAGATGGGCTCGGGATCGTTGGGATCAATCATTTTAGCATAGAACTGCTCCACCTCCTTTTGGGTAACCCCCTCGTAGTAGTTGTTGGCCGATGTGGCCACCACATCCTTACCCGCCTCTTGGCTTACCCGCTTGGCATCCATATTGGGGTCAAAAATAATAGGGCTATACTTGGCCACAATCTCCTCCTTGGTACCCAACTCTTTAGCAAAAGATGTTTCGGGGGTATCCTTTACCAGCTGCGCAAAGTACTCTGCTCCAAAAGCGGGAATCATCTTGTCGGTTGAGTAGTGATGGTGAATCCCGTTGGAGAACCAAACCCTTTTGAGGTAAACCTCAAATTCGGCCCACTGTTGTGTATCCCTTTCACCGGAATAGTCGCGATAAATACCCTCCAGAATATTCCGAATGGCTAGGTTATGCTTATAGTTCTGATCGAACAGGATATCCCTTCCGCAAAGGGCTGCTTGCCCAAGGTAATAGACATACTCCTTTTGCTGAAGCGAAAGGTCGTCCCATCCGGGAACCTGATAGCGCATAATGCGTAAATCGGCAAACTGGTCAATCTGCCATTCAAAGGCTTCGTCCTGGGATTTTTGCTCTTTCTGACCCGAGCAACCCAACAGGCTAGCGGCTACAAATAGAATCATAATAAATTTGATGCGTTTCATCTGTATTTAATATTAAAATTTTTGAACAGCGGTAAAGTTAGCTAAAAACCGCTAGGATTTTTAATCGCAAATTCCTTGATTCGCAAATGAGAACTAAGAACCAAGAACAAGGAACTGAGAACTAATGACCTTCCCTGCCAGTAGAGGGTTTGAAAGATATTAAAAAAATTTTCATCGAAAGGCTTGCCAGCTTCGATTAAAGCACTACTTTTGCCAGGTTTTTTGCCCAAAAGCAAAATCACCCGTTCTTAAACGTACAAAGAGATTGATTCTCAAATAGAAACAAGCAGAAAGATTTTGAAGCAAAAGTACAGTTTCAATTTGAATGAGCCTAAACGCTCTGTGAGTAGATCAACCCGGCAGGTAGTCATCTTCCCTATAAAATTAAAGGGTAGAATAACGCAACAGCAAATGGGTGGTACGCTCCTCTTCTCCGGTCTCTTTCCTTTTCTTGCTAAAAATCCACACAAATCGAAACCCTTTATTGTCTGTCAGCCAACCTTTTTTGGCGTTGGCATCATCACCCTATTTATTTTAACTATTCACTCACAGGCTCTTTTTTCAAAGAGCCTTTTTTTTGCAATTAAATACTATGAAAATAGCTGTAGCACTTGGCGGTAATGCGCTTATTAAACCCGGAGAGGTTGGAACCTACGAAGAGCAGGAACGAAACCTTTGGGCTCCTGTCAATGGGATTGTCAAACTTATTCAGGATGGGCATCAGGTAGTAATCACCCACGGCAATGGACCGCAAGCAGGCAACAGACTCATTAGGAACGAGATAGCTCATGACGAGGTTTATCCCGATCCGCTGGTAGTTTGCGTAGCCGACACCCAAGGCGGTATAGGGTATATGATTGAGCAGGGGTTGATAAACGGGCTGAACAGAGCCGGGGTAAGATCGAAAGTGGCCACTCTGGTTACCCAGATTGAGGTGAGCGATTCTGATCCAGAATTTCGGAAACCCTCCAAACCTGTAGGGCCATTTTATAACGAGCAAAAAGCCGGAGAAAAAATCCGTAATGGGTGGAATATGGTTGAGGATAGCGGACGGGGCTACAGAAGGGTTGTTCCATCGCCTAAACCGCTAAATATTCTGAATACCGATGCGCTGCATACCCTGGTTGATGCAGGATTTACAGTAATTACAGGTGGTGGCGGAGGGATTCCTGTGGTGAAAAGAGAGCAGCAGTCGTTTGCCGGAATTGATGCGGTGATAGACAAAGATTTGGCCAGCACGCTGATTGCCAAAACCATTGACGCTGATATGGTAATTATCCTTACAGGAGAAGAGAAGGTTGCATTAAACTACCGTACCGAGTGCCCCAAATGGATTGACTCCATGACCGCTTTGGAAGCCGAACGATACCTTGAGCAAGGGGAGTTTCCTGCCGGTAATATGGGACCAAAGATTAAGGCAGCCATTGAATTTGTGAGAGCAGGAAATGGCAAGAAAGTGCTTATCACCTCAGAAAATAAAATGCTGGAAGCACTGGAAGGGAAAACCGGGACGAGAATTGTAGCGTAACTTTGAAATTAGAATTCTGAATTTAGAAATTAGAAGGTTGGAATCAGAAATTAGAATTCAGAACTGAGAACAAGTGACCTTCCCTGCCAGGGGTTGACCGTTTTGGTTAGTAGTTAGCGTTGTTCATTC
>CAZKPD010000181.1:0-4572 GCA_964554585.1 uncultured Rikenellaceae bacterium | reverse complement strand
TGATTTACACAAGTGTAAAGTGGAGCAGTTCCGCAGGGTGCTTAACATGAAAGAGGGCTATTTGGAGCGTACTTTCGTTTGCCAAATGCCTTCGGGTATAAAAATCGCCGTAGCTGCCAAACGTTTTCTGAGCATTGTCAACCCTGAATTTGGAGCCATTCGTTACAGCGTCAAGCTGCTCAATGCTGATGCTACTGTCAAATTTCTGCCCTATCTGGATGCAGACGTAACCAATGAGGATTCCAACTATGGCGAAAAGTTTTGGGATGTACTGGAAACAGGAGTCTCCGAAGCACAAGGCCACATTATCACACGAACCAAAAAGTTGGATTTTGAGGTAGGGCATGCCATGCGATACGAGCTGCATTATAATGGTGTACAGAAAGTGCCAAATGCTAAACCTATAGGAAAAGAGAAATATGTGGGCGTTGCATTTGAGGAAAAGGCATCAGCAGGCGATGAGCTTACGCTCTATAAATATGCTGCGGTTATCTCCAGCTTAAACCATCCTAAGGGAACCTTTTTGAAAACCCTTGAGGGTTTGCTAAACCAGGCTTTGGATAAAGGATTTGAAGAGTTGCTCCAAGAGCAGACAAAGGCTTGGGCAGATATTTGGCTGCACAGCGATATCACCATTGAGGGCGATGTGGCTGCACAGCAGGCCATTCGGTTTAACATTTTTCACCTTAGCCAAACCTATACCGGCAAAGATGAGCGCTTAAATATAGGCCCTAAAGGTTTTACAGGCGAAAAGTATGGCGGATCAACCTACTGGGATACCGAAGCCTACTGCTTGCCATTCTATATGGTAACCCACGGGCAAAAGGTAGCCCGACAGCTTTTAATCTATCGTTACAAACACCTGCAAAAGGCCATTGAAAACGCTCAAAAGTTAGGGTTTACCAATGGTGCAGCGTTGTATCCCATGGTTACCATGAACGGGGAGGAGTGCCATAACGAGTGGGAAATCACCTTTGAGGAGATACATCGCAATGGAGCTATTGCCTTTGCCATATATAATTACGTGAGATATACCGGAGATAAAAGCTATTTGGCCGATTATGGACTGGAAGTGCTTATGGCCATTTCACGCTTCTGGGCACAGCGTGTCAACTTTTCTGAGGTAAAAGGGAAGTATGTTATGCTTGGTGTTACCGGACCTAATGAGTACGAAAACAATATCAACAACAATTGGTACACCAACTATTTGGCTGTTTTGTGTATGGAGTACACCCGTGAGGTAATGGGTTATGTAAAAGAGAACACTCCGGATAAGTACAAAAGCTTGCTAAAGAAAATTGGCTTTAATGAGCAAATAGAACTTGCTCTATGGGCTGATATTCAAAAAAATATGTTCTTACCCGAAGATAAGGAGTTGGGCGTTTTCTTGCAGCAGGAAGGGTACATGGATAAGGAGCAGATTTTGGTAAAAGATTTGGACCCCAAGCATCGCCCCCTAAACCAGAAGTGGAGCTGGGACCGTATCCTCCGATCCTGCTTTATTAAACAGGCTGATGTGCTTCAGGGTCTCTACTTTTTCGAGGATCGGTTTGATTTGGAAACTATTCGCCGAAATTTTGAGTTTTACGAGGCTCGTACCGTTCATGAGTCATCGCTTTCGCCCTGTGTGCACTCTGTTCAAGCATCGCTTATAGGCGATGTGGAGAAAGCCTATGAGCTCTATCTGCGTACCGCTCGATTGGATTTGGATGACTATAACCATGAGGTAAGGGAAGGTTTGCATATCACCAGCATGGCCGGCACCTGGATTTCCATTGTAGAGGGTTTTGGCGGGATGCGGGTACGTGATGGACAATTATCATTTAAACCCATAATCCCCGAGCAGTGGAAGGGTTATAGCTTTAAGGTGGGATTTAGAGAGAACCTGATTAAAATTATGGTTGCACCTCATACCATAACAATTACCAACGAGGAGGGGCCAAGCATAGCTATTATTGTTAATGAACAGCAGCAGACTATTGCAGCAGAAGCCATGATTGAGTTAAAAAGCCATTAAAAATGCGCCTGTTGTTCGGTCCTTTTTTCGTAACCTAAAACCTGTTGCACATTACATTTATACAGCTCGCTAACGGCTCTGTTTCATAATTTTTTTGGTATATTTGAAGGATAAGATTTGCGACAACCTTTCACACATTTTAATTCTATCATTATTCTACTAACATAAAAAGGGAGTAACCATGAAAAGATTTAAAGCGGGTGTACTTACCGGTGCACAGGTACAAGAAGTTTTTGAAGCGGCTAAAGCCGAAGGATGGGCTTTACCTGCCGTTAACGTAACGGGAACAAATACCGTTAATACGGTTTTGGAAACCGCTCGCGAGGTGGGTTCACCCGTGATTATCCAATTCTCAAACGGTGGTGCTGCATACTATGCGGGTAAAGGGCTTTCCAACGATGGACAAAAAGGGGCCATTCTTGGAGCCGTGGCCGGAGCTCAACATATTCACCTGTTAGCCAAAGCCTATGGTGTACCCGTAATCATCCACACTGACCACGCTGCCAAAAAGCTGTTGCCTTGGATTGATGGATTGCTGGATGAGGGTGAGAGGTTTTATAAAACCCATGGAGTACCTCTGTATAGTTCTCACATGCTAGACCTTTCCGAAGAACCCTTAAAGGAAAACATCGAGATTTCTGCTCGTTACCTTGAGCGCATGGCAAAAATTGGCATGACCCTAGAAATTGAGTTGGGAATTACTGGTGGTGAAGAGGATGGCGTGGATAATACTGATGTGGATGCTTCAAGGCTATACACTCGTCCCGAAGAGGTGGCCTACGCCTATGAGCAACTCCTTAAAATTAGTCCTAACTTTACCATTGCCGCTTCGTTTGGTAACGTACACGGGGTGTATAAACCCGGCAATGTGGTTTTAAGCCCTCATATTCTAAAGGACTCGCAAGAGTACATTCAAAAGAAGTTTAGTACCGGAGCAAAACCCGTAAACTTCGTTTTCCATGGTGGAAGCGGTTCGGAGAAGAGCAAGATTGAAGAGGCCATTAGCTATGGCGTAATTAAAATGAATCTTGACACTGACCTACAATGGGCATTCTGGGACGGTATCCGCAGGTACTCTGCCGAGAAGTTTGACTATTTGCAAGGTCAGCTGGGTAATCCCGAGGGTGAGCATCAGCCCAACAAAAAGTATTACGATCCTAGGGTATGGCTTCGCAAGGGCGAAGAGAGCATCAGGGAACGGCTTAAGATTTCATTTGAGGACTTGAACTGTATAGGTAGGGGCTAATCTTCTGGTTGGCTGCTTTTTAGTTGGCCATAATAGGATTAATTGTACTGTTTTATGAAGGGATTTGTAACAATCGCTCTAACTATCCTATGCATGTCTGCTTCCGTTGCACAAGATATTTTTCGTGTTGAACCACCTAGCTGGTGGGTTGGGATGAAAAATCCAAATCTTCAGCTTATGGTTTATGGGGCTGAAGTAGCCCAAATTACCGGGGTCGATGTGGACTATCCGGGGGTTGAGTTTCGCTCGGTGCAACGGGTGCAGAATTCGAACTACCTATTTATCAATCTCACCATTTTGGAGAGCGCACTTCCCGGTGCGCTCCCTTTGGTGTTTAGGCTCACCAATAAGGAGTCCGTTACCGTTAGCTATCCGTTATTGGAACGACGTGAGGGCTCATCCCAACGCAAAGGGTTTGACTCATCCGATGTGGTTTATCTGGTTTTTCCCGATCGCTTTGCCAATGGTGACCCCGGTAACGACACCTATGAGGGAATGACCGATAAGCTCAATCGGAAAGATCTGTACGCTCGACATGGAGGAGATATTCAGGGCATAATCAACCATTTGGATTATTTTAAAGATTTGGGCGTAACCGCCCTATGGGTAAATCCCGTGCTGGAGAGTAATCAGCCCTGGCAATCGTACCACCACTATGCTATTACCGACTTTTATAGGGTTGACAGACGTTTAGGTGATAATAACCTGTACTGTGAACTGGTAGATAAAGCCCATGATATGGGCTTAAAGGTGATAAAGGATATGGTTTTTAACCATTGCGGTGGCAACCACCCGTGGATTGCCGATTTGCCATCGGACGACTGGCTAAACCAATGGCCTCAGTTTACCCGTTCCAACTACCGAATCCCTGCCATTTTCGATCCTCACGCATCAGAGCTGGATAGGAAGCTTATGTCTGATGGTTGGTTTGACAACCATATGCCCGACCTCAATCAGCGCAATCCCTTTCTGGCCAATTATCTAACGCAGAATAGTATCTGGTGGGTGGAGTATGCCAACTTGGACGGTATTCGAATGGATACCCATCCCTATGCGGATAAGGAGTTTATGGCAGGGTGGACCCGGGCGGTGATGGAGGAGTACCCTAACTTTAATATTGTTGCTGAAACATGGGTAAACTATCCCGCTTGGGTTGCCTATTGGCAAAAGGGTGCGCTCAACAGGGATGGTTTTGACTCGGGCATTCCCTCGGTGATGGATTTTCCGCTTTGCTATGCCATAAACAAGGCTTTTGATGAAGGACCGGGCTGGGACACGGGCTTACATCGGCTTTACGAAATTCTGGCCC
>CAZKPD010000180.1:0-4580 GCA_964554585.1 uncultured Rikenellaceae bacterium | reverse complement strand
CAGATTACTTTTGCTCTTGAGCTTCCCACCGGCATAGCCTCTTCCCCCCAGAATAATAAACAGCTGCTCCCAATCGTCGCTGGTGGGAACATGCCACCCGTCGGGGCAAAGGCCATTGGGGTCGGCAGCAGCATACCAATTGTACATTATTCCATAAGTTTCCCCATCACCATTCTTGTCATAATTGCTCCATGCAAATTGGGGTGTATCGCTTCCCATATTCTCGCGCCACTCGTCATAGTTCCTACTTTCGGTAATGGGTACCCCATTGCCAAATTGAGTCACCCGAAGGTTTTCAGCCATCCACTCCATCTCGCCAAAATCAAACAGAGGATGGGATACGATGACCGTTTTATACTCATTCCCATCAATGTCAGTCACCGTTGAACGATCTCTGATGTAGCTAAGCTCCTCCTTTTCCTCACATCCTAGTACCAGAAAGGAAAAGATGGGAATAATCCAAAACAGGTTGAATTTTCGTTTCATAACTATTCCATTTTGAGTTATTAAATATGACTAATGTTTACAGATCTTAAATGGTTTTTATTTCACCCTCCATTCCTTCCACACCTCCTCCACATCGTAGCTCACATTGGTTTGAGGGGTTTGCGGCATATTGTTCACCATTACCGAGCGAACTCCCACCTGCTCTGACAGGAAATCGGACAGATCCTTATAGGTCATATCCCCGGCTGTTTCACGCAGTTTCTCCAACAGGTGATAGGTGAAAATACCATGCTTCTTCTCCTTGTAGGGATGTGCAGATTCGTTCCCGCTGCTGGCGGTAAATACTACGATATTTCCCTTCAACCTATCCTCTCGAGGCTTCACCCTAACCGCACGAGCAGCCACTAACCCCTGCTCGCGAGCTCCGCCGCTAAAGCACGCATCCAGGAATACGGTTACCCGAGCAGACTGGTTCTCTGTAAGCATTCCATATAATTCTTTAAGACTCACAGCAAACCGCAAATTGCTCCCGCTCACATCCACAGGGATAAGGTAGGGTTCCTTGGTCTTCTCATCGGGAAAACCATGACCGGCATAGTAGAAATAAACCTCTGCCTTCCCCCCAAGTGCCTTGATAATAGGGTTAAGCTTTCGCACCGCATCATCCATCTCAATGGCTCTAGCATTGGTTAAGAAGATTATGTTATCGTTGGGTACACCCAGAATATGGTTGGCATGCTCCTTAAACGCCTTGGCATCGCGAATGGCAAAAGCCACATTGCTCTCCTTTTCCAACCCGGTTTGGTAGGTGCTGTAATCCTCATTCCCTATAATAAGCGCAAATCGATAGGGGTTTGGTTTGGCTTTGGGAATCTCATTCATCCATGATAGATCCTCATCGGTCTCATCCACGGCCTGAGGTTTGGGCACTTCCACAACCTGTTTTGCAGGCTCCGACTCTATGACTACCATAGCCATCGCATCCTGACTAAGCGAAGGTGGCGTATAGGTAACCGCAAGGGTTTTCGAGGCCCCCTCACCCCCGTCATTGTACGCCACAACCCTTATCTCGTTTTTCCCCTCCTCCAAGAATATAACCTGCTCCAGATAGGCGCTTTTAGATTTCAAATCTGTTTCAACATCTTGTTGCGAAGCGTAACGTGTATCGTTTAGGAAGATGTCTACGCTAGAAATGGGCGAATCGGTAAATACCTTAGCGTTAACCTTAAAGGTGATATTCTCGGTATTCTGATTATTTCCGGTAACCCAGGTAATCATGGGCTTCAATTTGGGAGTGGTAGCTCCCTGGGTATCCATCTCCCTAATGCCCAGCGTCCCCACATCCCAAACGCTAAGCTCTGTGGAGTTGAGCGTGCTGGAAAGAAGATATTTTCCTGCCGGATCAAAAGCTGTGGAGAGAACATAATATTTTTGTTTTGGTGAGCTGAAGACAATCTGCCCGGAATTGGCGTTGACAATTACCAAAAGGTTATCGTGTCCTCCCGAAGCAATGTACTTACCATCTGGGCTGAAAGATAGATGCTCTAACCATTTACCATGGGCAATAATCGTGTTTTTGAGCTCTCCCGTGGTGCTGTTCCAGATATTAATCTTTCCATCATCGCCACCACTGGCAATAAGGGCCGAATTCTGGCTAAAAGCCACGGTACGCACCCAGCCCGAATGCGCTTTAATAGAACGGATTTCTCCCCCGGTAACCACATTCCACTCTTTAACAGTACCGTCAGCACTGCCCGAAGCTATGCGTTGGCCATCGTGGCTAAAGGCCACTGCCATCACCTCGCGCTTATGCCCCTTAAGCTCTTTAAGCAGATTGCCATTTAGATCCCATACCCGAAGGGTTTTATCTTTACTTGCCGAGGCCACTTTGCCATCACCGGATACCGCTACCGAGGTCACATCATCGCCATGCTTGGCAAATTGCTTTAGCTGCTTACCCGAGGAGAGATCCCAAACAGTTACCCGTGCATCCTTGCCCCCGGAGATAAGAAACCTAGAATCGGCACTAAAGGCCATTGACAGCGGAAATCCATTCAACCCTTTGAGCTTATGAACCACGGCCCCCGATTGGCTATTACGCACCACAATCTGATTATCGAACCCACCCGTTGCCATTAGCTTTGAGTTGGGACTGTATGCCACACACACAACCTGATGCCCTTTTTCTGTATGCGTTTTACTTAGGGTAACCTGTGACTGTGCAAGATTACACTGCACAAAAACAAAGAATAGCACAAGCAAAGAGATCCGTTTCATGGCTATAAACTTTTTGATTTGAACATATTGATATTCACTCCCAAAATTGCATAACCAGCGGTGGATGTAGGAAGTGCAGAATTTCCTTTTACTATCTGCTGATTAATGCCCAGCTGCACAAAATAGGTTATGGTTTCAGAACGATCCCATTCAAATCCTAACCCTGTAAGTAGCCTTGGCGGTACAATTAAAAGTTTCTCAAAATCCAAATAATCATGAAATGAAAAATCTGGTTTAAAAGAAATGGCCGGGCCACCCGAGATGCCGCCTACAACATAGGGCCGTGTCTTACGGTGGGCTAAAAACTTATACTTGCCGGCAACGCTCAACCCAACGTACATAAACCCATTTTGTAGCTCATAGCTGTTTTTATAAAAATTATATCTCGATAAATAGACATCGGTAAGTAGTCCCCAAACAACGCTAAACTTACGGCTGAGGTTATGTTGCAGCATAAAATTAAGCTGAACACCCCCTGCATCGTAAACCCCGGGATCAAATAGATGGTCTGACACAAGAAATGTAGGCCCGAGCGAAAATGGCAGGGACAGCTTACGCTCATACTGGGCATATGTAGGAAGGAAAATAGCAGCAGTTAAAATAAAAACTGAAATTAGGCTTATGGTAATTTTTCGCATATCTACAGAAGACAACTTTTATTTTACAATGATTTTGCTTTAAACATATTGATATTAAACCCAACCTGAACAAAGGCAGAGGTCAACCACTCTTCCAACTGGTTAGACACCACTCCGCCCTGAACAAAGAGGGCTAGATTATCGGTTAGCCTCACATCTAAGCCAACTCCTCCAATGGTACCAAAAGCGAGTTGAAAATCGCTACTAAAGCTAAAATTTGGAATGGTCATCCGAATAAAGTTAAGGCTCAATCCCCCAAACACGTAGGGGTTAATATTGTCGCTAGGCAAGAAACGGTATTTGGGGCAAAGGCTAAGCCCAAACTGATGGTACTCCAAATCAAGGGTTGTACTCCCGGAGCTAATCCCTCCCAAAAAGGTAGCATACTTGGCAAGTGCTACAATTCCCAAATTACGATTAACGTTGTATTGAAGTCCCCCATCCAAGGAAAACCCATTGGGGAAACTCTGCGAAAAGCTCTCTGGTGCTAGCGAATGAACATATCCTCCGGATAGCTGAAGAGTTAACTTCTGCTCAAATTGAGCATTAGCCGTCGAAGGGAACAATACGATAAAAATGAAAAAAAGGGGTGTCCAAAAAAATGAACTTTTCATAGCTTTAGGTTTTTGTATGCAACTCTTATTGTGCCAATAAATATACTGCAAAGATGCTAACAGTGCCCTAAAAATAAAAAATAAAAGGAATGTAACATCCGTTTTAGCCATTTTCGGTTGCAAGCTGTAGCTGTATTCAACAGGCTTCACCTACAAAAACCCCCGTTAAAAATCGTTAACCGTAACCCAAAAGTTCATTTTATCCAAACATCAGTGTAAATTTGGGCAATTAATAAATTGGTACATTGAAACAAGCCATTGTCATTATTCTTCTCTTACTATTTACAATAGCAGCCATTGCACAACAAGGGCAAGAGGAGCGGAAAAGCGTCCATTTTCAGCTTATCGATGCCACCAATGGCAAACCGGTAGCGTTGGCGCACGTGATTAACAAGCGCATGAAAAAGGGAATAATTGCTGATATGCAAGGCTTTTTCATAATTCCTATTGGTGTGACCGATACGTTAATAATTAGCGCATTAGGCTACCATGAAATGCGAATCCCCTCATGGGGGCAATTCTCTTCCGATTCGCTCTACTACCCCATTAGGCTAACCCCAAGGTCGTACCAAATTCGAGAGGTGCGTATTACCCGTTTTGGTTC
>CAZKPD010000179.1:0-4618 GCA_964554585.1 uncultured Rikenellaceae bacterium | reverse complement strand
GGTTTCACCAAGAGGCGTAGCCTGCTTATGATAGACCGACGGCGGGAAACCGCCGTCGAAAGGAGTAGTTGCTACAGGGTACAAAAGACTAGATTAACCAAAGGTTGCCCACAGTTTGCTTGGCTGGTTTCGGTTCAATAGAAGTGTTAAAAAGTTTCCCTCTTACAATAACTATACTCAACAACTGTTATTCTTTATATTATCTAAAACCAACTCAATAAAATAGAATTAACATGAAAAGGACAGTTTTTATTTCAGTATTCATCCTGATTGTTAGCCAAAGTTTATTGGTTGCTCAGGGAAATGGAACAGGCTTAAGTGCCAAAAAAATTGGAGTTACTTTTTCATCATTTGGAGGCAATGACATATTTAGGTTTAAAGAATTAGAAGGAGCTGCAAGTTATAGTCGTGATTATTTTTTTACTGTGGGCATCAATTATCTCCATCCTATAAATAAATGGTTGGAAGTTGAAACCGGAATAGAATACTCCAAGCACCATATCATAATTGGGTCAATGTTTCCTCCAGGCATGGACAACTCTTTGCAAAAAGCAGATTTTTCACTGATTAATGTCCCCGTAACATTAAGGGCAAACTTCTTAAAATACTTTTTCATTAATGGTGGGCTAATTATAGATATTAATGCATCACCAGATAGCCCAATTGACAATCAAACGGGTATTGGAGCAATTGTTGGGGTGGCAGCAAAATATGATTTCAAAAATGGGGTTTCTGCCTTTGTAAACCCCTATATAAAAGTTCACTCATTGGTTCCTTTTTCAAATTCACAGTATCAACAAAGGGTACTGGAAACTGGAATTAGGATTGGTGTAACCTATACCCTGTAGGCTTCCATTAATAGTACGGTTGTCAATCTGCTTCATTTCATAATCGTACAACGTAAAGTGAAAACATATTTTACTTGTAAACCATACTATTTTTATGGAGGGTATACCCCGTTCAGCTAAGGCTCTAACCTCAGTCGTAATTATTGTATACCACTCAGGGTTAGACTTGAAGTCAAGCCCTGAGTGAGTATAAGGTTCAAGTTTTTAGGAGGAGATAGAAAGGCTTTATGGGGCTAAAGCCCACATTAATAGGCGGTTTCTAAAGTTGAATTACCTCCGATTTTAACTATTACAATCGGCTTTAGCTTGTAGTCGTTATTAGACAAAGCTACTAACTGTTGCCTACTCAAATTATTACCATCGGCTTCAGCCGATGGCTAATAGCAGCCAAGAACCTTGGGCTTTAGCCCCATTCTCAGGAACTAAAATCCCAAACCCGTCACTGCGAGGCGCGCAGCAACGAAGCAGTCTCATTGAACCAAAACCCCATTCAACTAAGGCGCCATCCTCAGTCGTAACTATTATTCTTGGTTTCACCAAGAGGCGTAGCCTGCTTATGATAGACCGACGGCGGGAAACCGCCGCCGAAACGAGTGGTTGCTACAGGATACAAAAGACTAGATTAACCAAAGGTTTCCCAAGGTTCCGGGTGAAACGGATTTTGTACCCTACCCTGTGGCTAAACGATAAATGCATGAGCACTTACTCATTATTTACCTCTTTGAGATTTAAAATCTCAGAGAGGTTTCTTTTTGACCTGCGGTCAAGTTTTTGGTGAATAGTACGAGTTTTTTTACTTTTGATATGGCCTATGCTTACATCTGTGTTTAACACCATAAGGTCCTAAGGTGAAGCCCGGAAACGGTACCAACTTCCATAATCTAATGGCCAAGTAGGTACCAAATAGAACAGTCTGAACCCTATTTCTAAAAAATAGATGAAACGACCCCGAGTAAAAATTTGCTGCATTAGCAGCATCGACGAAGCCCGATTGGCAGTAGAATACGGTGCTTCTGCATTGGGTTTGGTGGGCAATATGCCCAGCGGCCCGGGAGTAATTGACGACCAACTAATAGGCGAAATTGCAAAAGTTGTTCCTCCTGCTGTATCTACTTTTTTGCTAACCAGCGAAACCACTGCCCAAGGCATCATAGCGCATTACAAAAAGGTAAACACCACCACCATTCAGGTGGTTGACCATTTGCCCAACTCCGAGTATGCACTCCTTCGGGCCGAGCTCCCTCATGTAAAGCTGGTTCAGGTTATTCATGTTATGGACAACCGATCGGTACAAGAAGCTATTGAAGCGTCCAAATTTGTGGATGCCCTCCTATTGGACAGCGGAAACCCAAATCTACAGGTAAAAGAGCTGGGCGGAACGGGGCGGACCCACAACTGGGAATTAAGCAGACAGATTAGGGAAAGCATTGATATCCCTCTATTTTTGGCCGGTGGAATTAACAGTACCAATGTGAAAGAAGCCATAGAAAGGGTGCAACCCTTTGGGATTGATCTATGCAGCGGGGTACGAACAAACAACCGGCTTGACGAGCAGAAGCTAATTGCATTTTTTAAAGAGATAGGTTAATTAGTATCAATAACCACGAGGTGCTGCTTTGGAGGAAATTCAATGGGTTTAAATAATTGACAATCTCTCAACCCTTTTAAATAGCTGTAAGAAATGTTACTTTTGCTAGTTGTAAAACAAGAATTAGCAAAATAGACCATTGAAAAAAAGCAAACAATCATACGTTTATGCCGGGCTTACCATCCTATTTTGGGGAACAGCAGCCTCGGCATTTAAGCTTACCCTAGCCCATCTCAGCGTGTACCAAATGCTGGCATGGGCTTCACTCTCATCCACCCTAGCCCTACTGGTCATTATCGTAATTACCAATAAGTGGGGTGAGCTTAAAACCCTAACTTGGAAAAAAGTAGCCCCTGCCTTTGCGCTGGGATTGCTCAACCCCCTTGCCTACTACCTTATCCTGTTTAAAGCCTATGACCTGCTTCCCGCACAGGTGGCACAACCGCTAAATTTTATTTGGCCGTTAGTGCTGGTGCTGCTGGCCGTTCCCATGCTGGGAGAGCACATTACCACCAAGGGAGTACTTGCGCTGTTGGTCAGCTTTGTGGGGGTTATCCTTATCTCCTCACAGGGCGATTTGCTGGGCTTTGAGGTAGCAAGTCCCTGGGGTGTTGTGCTGGCGCTTTTTAGCGCCGTACTGTGGGCTTACTACTGGATAAAAAATCAGCAGGGTAATAACCTTGACCCTACCGTTAGGCTTTTCTTGGGATTTGCTTTTGCTACTGTGGTTATCTTTGCATTCAGCTTCTTTTCAAAAGGTTTTTGGAGTGTAAACCTATACGGTATTGGGGGTGCTATTTACATCGGCCTGTTTGAGATGGGGATCACCTTTTACGTATGGCAAAAGGCGCTTAGCCTTGCCGAGAGCAAAGCCAAACTGAGCAACACCATCTACCTGGTGCCATTCCTGTCGCTTATCTTTATTCACTTTGTGGTGGGGGAATCCATTTACTGGACTACTATTGTGGGACTGACTATTATAGTGGCAAGCATAATGTACCAACAGCTCAACAGCAAAATCAAAAAAAACTAGGGTTATGAAACACCCATGTAAGGCAGCTTGCACAACCGAGCGTTTTTTTACGAGCTCAGCGCAGCCAAACTATGGGTGTTCCATCCGAAAGTCAACGAGTGTTAAAAGCGAAATTGTAACTTATTGTCAACTAAGCACATTATAATTTTGTACGGATGAAAAAAATAAGTTTCATTCTTATCATCCTATTGACCATCGGTTTTGCAGCATGTAAAAAGAAGGATGTAAATCCGAATGAACAGGCAAATAGCAGGCTTTTGACCGATATGGAAAACTGGTACTACTGGTACCAAAACCTACCCGCCGTTACCCCTTCGGATTATGAGTCGCCGGTGGAGCTAATGAAGGCTTTGCGCTATAAGGAGCTGGACCGTTGGAGCTACGTAACCACCAAGCAAGAGATAGATGCATACTACAATGAGGCCGAATTCTTTGGGTATGGCATTGGGCTGGCTTTTGACCAACAAGAACGTCTTTGGATAACCTTTATCTACAACGGGTCGCCACTAAAGCCATATGGAGTAGAGCGGGGTTGGCGCATTGTGAGCATTAATAACCAAACGGTGACCTACGACAATGCCAACGCTCTGTTGGCATTGAAAAGCGCTACCTTTAAAATGCGCGATGGCAACACCAATTTAGTGGAGATAACCGCTTCGCAACAAACCATGCAAATGAATACCGTGCTCATGGATACGGTGTATGCGGAAGGCATTGCGAATATCGGCTATTTTGTGCTCAAAGGGTTTATAAACCCTACGGTTGACGAGCTGAATGCCACCTTCAACAAATTTGCCGAGCAAAATGTATCGGAAATTATTGTGGATTTAAGGTATAATGGGGGCGGCTTGGTTAGTGTTTCAAACTATTTGGCCAATTTGCTGGCAGGTAAAATTGCAAACCAAAAGGTGTTTGCAAGCTTTGTTCACAACAATAAGCATACGGATAGGAATACTTCGCTTTACCTGCAAGAAGAAGCATACTCATTACCCTTCGACAGGGTTGTGTTTATTACTACAAAAAACTCTACCTCAACCAACAAGCTAATTATAAACTACCTCTCCCCTTACCTTAATATTACCCTTATAAACAATACCACCCACAAAAAACCGATAAAAATATATATTTTTAAATACAAACAATTCAATT
>CAZKPD010000178.1:1988-4618 GCA_964554585.1 uncultured Rikenellaceae bacterium | reverse complement strand
TGCTATTTTTGATAATCTAAAACGGATAAATGTAATCCTGCTCGACCTGTGTCGGGATATGTGGACCTATATCTCCATGGACTATTTTAAGCAGAAGATTAAGGAGGGTGAAGTGGGCTCATCGGCCATGCCGCATAAGGTAAACCCCATTGACTTTGAGAATGCCGAGGGCAATTTAGGCCTTGCCAATGCTATATTGGAACACCTAAGTACCAAACTACCCATTTCGCGCCTTCAGCGCGATTTAAGCGACAGCACGGTTCTCCGAAACATTGGAGTACCATTGGCTCACACCTTAATTTCTTTCAAATCTATACTGTATGGATTGGATAAGCTGGTGATTAACCCCGATGCCATTGATGCAGATTTAGAGCGAAACTGGATGGTGGTAGCAGAGGGTATTCAAACCATTCTCCGTCGTGAGGGATTTCCAAAGCCCTACGAAGCCCTTAAGGAGCTTACGCGCACCAACCGAGCGGTAACCAAAACTAGCCTTCACTCATTTATTGATCAGCTATCGGTTTCTGAAAAGGTGAAAAAGGAACTAAAATCCTTATCTCCCTTTAACTATATCGGTATCGAATCCAAAAAAAACAACGGTTAACAGCCACACCTCTAAATTTATGAAGAAGTTTTATAAGATTTTCAAGTTTATCTTCCCCTACAAATGGCAAGCCTTTGGCAATATTGTAAGCAATATTTTAGGCGCTGTTTTTGGCCTTTTTTCAATTTCAATGGTTTACCCGTTTTTACAAATTCTTTTTAATACTGCAGAACTGGTTACAGAAAAACCTGAATTGTCTTTAAATGTAACCTCTTTTCTAGAGTACTTTTACTATCTCATCAGTAAAATTATCATAACTCATGGCCAATCTATGGCTCTTTTAATGGTAATTGGGATAGTGGTTGGCACCTCGCTACTAAAAAACTTTTTCACCTACCTTTCGCTTTGGTACCTAGCTCCAATCAGGATTGGAGTGGTAACCGACATTCGCAATGCGCTTTACAAGAAGGTGGTTGAACTACCTCTAGGGTACTACTCCGATGAGAAAAAGGGAGATATTATCAGCAAAATGACCAACGATGTTCAAGAAATTGAGGTTTCCATTATTCGTTCGTTGGAAATGTTCTTTAAGGATCCCATCATCATCTTGGTTTACCTCTCATTCCTTATTGCTCTTAGTCCCAAGCTAACGCTATTTGTACTGTTAATTCTCCCCATTTCCGGAGGGATAATAGGCAGGATTGGCAAGACATTACGCAAAAAATCATTAAAGGGTCAACAAAAATTGGGTTCAATCCTTACGGTCATTGATGAAACCTTGGGAGGGTTAAGGGTAATCAAAGCATTTAACGCCGAAGGCAAAATGATGCAATACTTTAAAACTCTCAATAAGCAGTACACCCAAATTATGACCAGCATGTGGAGAAGGAGAGATTTGGCCAGCCCACTTAGCGAGTTTTTGGGAACCATTGTAATTGGGCTAGTGCTATGGTATGGCGGTAAGCTGGTGTTCGAAGGTTCCTCAGGGCTAGGGCCCGAAGCGGTTATTGCCTATGTAACCGCATTCTATATGATTATTAATCCGGCCAAATCGTTCTCCAGTGCCTACTTTAACGTGCAAAAAGGGATGGCCTCAGCCGATCGGATTGACACCCTTTTAAATGCGGTAAACCACATTGCCGATAGTGCCGGAGCCAAGCAGTTAGAAAGCTTCAACCACTCCATTGAGTACAAGAATGTTAGTTTTAGGTATGAAGATGATTGGGTTCTTAAAAATGTGAACCTCACCATCGAAAAAGGAAAAACCATTGCCCTTGTGGGGCAATCGGGCTCAGGAAAAACCACCTTTGTTGACCTCCTCCCCCGATTCTACGATGTGGTGGAGGGTGAAATTCTAATTGACGGGGTTAACATTAAGGAGTATACCCTATCGAGCCTTCGCCAGCTGATGGGCAATGTAAACCAAGACCCCATTCTCTTTAACGATACCATAGAGAACAATATCGCCTTTGGCGAAGGGACCTATACTAAGGATGAGATTATTAAAGCCGCCGAAATTGCCAATGCCCATGAATTTATTATGGCTACCCCCGAAGGGTATGATCACAATATTGGCGATAGAGGAACTAAACTCTCCGGCGGACAGCGTCAACGGCTCAGCATTGCCCGCGCCATCCTTAAAAATCCGCCCATAATGATTCTGGACGAGGCCACCTCCGCGCTTGACACTGAATCTGAAAGATTAGTTCAGGATGCCATTGAGAACCTAATGAAGAACCGAACCTCACTGGTTATCGCTCACCGCTTATCAACCGTAAAAAATGCCGACCTCATTTGCGTTCTCCATGAGGGTGAGATTGTAGAGCGCGGAAAGCATGAGGAGCTGCTTGCAGCTAACGGGATTTACTCCAAACTATACTCGCTACAGCAGTAAGAGGTGAGTATGGTATTATGAAAAAGGGTCGGATAACCGACCCTTTTTTGAATCCATGAGATTAATCCCTTAACCTCAACATGCGGAGAGACAGGGATTCGAACCCTGGGTCCGCGTAAGCGGACAACGGTTTTCGAGACCGCCCCGATCGACCACTCCGGCACCTCTCCCGGTAAGAAAAAAGAGATCGCT
>CAZKPD010000178.1:0-1978 GCA_964554585.1 uncultured Rikenellaceae bacterium | reverse complement strand
CCACAAGTATTGTTGATTTACAATCATATATAGCTTTTGTAAAGCTTAGCTATAATGTGTGCAAACATATAAGTATAAAAAAAAGCGTAACACTTCCATTGCTACGCTTCCTTTGGCGGAGAAAGAGGGATTCGAACCCCCGGTACCTTTCGGTACAACGGTTTTCAAGACCGCCGCATTCGACCGCTCTGCCATTTCTCCGCTGCAAAGATACCCCACCCTTTCAATTTTCAAAACACTTTTTTAAAAATTTATTAAACTTTCTTGCCGGAAGGCTTGCTAATATTATATTTTTTTAAATAAATTAGCATTCGATATTGACAGGTAGCCATTTGGAACAGCATATCACTCCTTAAACGGATATATTAATAAAAAAAGAAGTATTTTGTTTTTTTTGTTGTTAATACTTGCAAACCCAATAAATTGGTTATATTTGTCTAGGATTGTTTAAACGAACTAACTATTTCTAACCCTAAAAATTTTTGTATTATGAACAAAGCTCAATTAATTGATGCAATTGCTGCAGAAGCTGGCTTAACTAAAGCCGATTCCAAAAAAGCTCTTGATGCATTCGTAAAAGCAACAACCGGTGCTCTTAAAAAAGGCGATAGGGTTGCATTGGTAGGTTTTGGAACTTTCGCTGTTACCAAAAGAAGTGCAAGAGTAGGACGTAACCCAAAAACAGGTAAGCCAATCAACATTAAGGCCAAGAACGTTGTTAAATTTAAGCCAGGTAGCGATCTAAGCAACACAGTGCAATAACAACTCATTTTTTTACAGCTAGAGGGGGCATCTTATCGCAGGTACCCCCTCTTTTGTTTCTTACACATTAGTACATCCCTCAACCCCATTGTAACCAAATGACTAATCAACTATCCGTTTCAGTACTTAGTGAACTGATACATCACCTTTCTCAATTTGTGTCGGAAAGCCGATTTAATCTTTTACAATCAGTAGTTGCCCAAAGAACCCGATACTTTACTATTGTGCTTGAGGATATTTACCAGTCGCAAAATGCTAGTGCCGTACTCCGTACTTGCGACTGTTTTGGGGTGCAGGATGTGCATATTATCGAAAATACTAATCCCTTTACCGTAAACCCAAAAGTAGTATTGGGTTCAACCAAATGGTTGAATATAAACAGGTATGGCAAAGAGGAGAACAATACCCTCAGAGCTATTCAGCACCTCAAAAATAGTGGCTATCGCATTGTGGCCACATCCCCACATATGCACAAAACTACGCTTAACGATTTTGATATTTCGCAAGGAAAGTTTGCGCTTCTCTTCGGAACCGAACTTACCGGATTGTCAAAATTAGCGCTAGATAATGCCGATGAATACCTGTATATTCCTACCGTGGGATTTACAGAAAGTTTAAATCTGTCAGTTACTGCTGCCATATGCATTCACTCCATTTATCATAAGCTGCATAGTTCTGAAATTGACTACTCGCTCACCCAACAAGACAGCTTGGAGCTACTCCACCATTGGCTTCGATTATCGGTCAAAAGTTGGCGTTCTATTGAAAAAAGATTCTTTAAAGAAAGGCTTCAATAGGATTTCTGACAGCGCAATAGAAATTGACAAAAAAAATTATTACTTTCGTTCCAAATCGACCATTACAATAGCCCTATGAGATGTATAATTATTGATGACGATGCCTTATCGAGGAGGGTGCTCGAAGACTATATCGAAAAGACAAGTTTTCTAGAATTTGTCCAATCATTTACTAATGCCGTTGATGCCATAAATTTCATCAAAGAGGGAAATCGGGTTGAGCTTATTTTTCTTGACATTGAAATGCCCGAAATGACCGGCATCGATTTTTTGAACACCATAACCAATCCTCCACAAATAGTTATTGTCTCATCCCGAGAGAAGTATGCCATCAATGCCTTTGAGTATGATATAACTGATTATCTTTTAAAGCCCATTGTCTATGCCCGCTTTTTTAAAGCGGCAAATAAGGCGCTGGA
>CAZKPD010000177.1:0-4635 GCA_964554585.1 uncultured Rikenellaceae bacterium | reverse complement strand
CACCTAAATAGATGGTAAGATTTATATTGGCATCTTCCACTTCAAAAAATCCTGTTGCATCGGTATGCTCCTCTTTGCTTATCACGTAGTTGTACACTCCCGGGGGTAAGTGGAATGTGTACACTCCTGCTTGATACGATGTTCCATTAAGGGTTACAGTAGCATCATTGATAGCAAAGGAGTTGTAGTCGAATACCGATAGGGTAACCTTAAACGTTATGAGGGTTAAGCTAACAGGGATATTAACATCCTCATTAACAATATTTATATTATCTGAAACCGAATAGTAACCATTCTTTTCAATGGTGTACGAGTAGCTGCCGGGGAGAAGGTTGGGGAATAGGTAATCGCCAGGTGTGTTAGGCTGATTGTTTACCGTAATAATTGCATCATTCAATTCGCTCCCTTCGTTATCCGTAACATCAAAACTGAGGTTATAGGTGGCAGCAGGTGCGCCTTCTAGGGTAATCTGAAGAATCTCCCATACAAATTCGTATGTGTCAATGCCCGATGGGAGATCGACAAAGAGACCTAGCTGAAACTGCTTCCCGGCCAGTTCCGATGTCAGGTCATACTGAGCAAGAACTATAGCTCCCCCAGTATCTAAGTTGGGTAAGCTAAGCGGTATCCAGTTAATTCCATCTTCACTATACTGAATTTGGGCTGTTGTTTCATTGTCTGGATCCCAGATATACATGTTGTACTCAAGCCCAAGTGTGACCGCTGTTTCGTTGGTTAGATTGAATATGGGTGTAACCAATCTTGCGCTTCTATGATCCATCCCCGGGAATGCGTAGATTACGGTGTGTGGGAATGGGGGTGGTAGCTCAAAACCCCATCCATCACCCGCAAAAATTTGGTGATCCCATCCGTCAGGAAGATCCCCGGAGGAGAAGTCTTCAGACCAAGGGAGCGTGTCGATTAGGTCAGCTGTTCCGCCCGAAATGGAAATACTTTCAATTTCCCAAAGGGTCATGTAATAGGCATCAACATACGCAGGAACATGAAAGTTGAAGCGAACATATACTTCAGGTTCACCCGCTATCAAATGTCCGATATCGTAAGTGAACTCATCCCATCCGCCTGGTTCTCCTGTGCTCTCACCCAGTGAAACTACAGGGATCCAGCTATTTCCATTTGTACTTATCTCAATAAATGCAAGATGTTCTGCAGGATGATCTCCTTCAATGAAAAAGAGATGTTCGATGGTAAGCTCGGCCTTGGTATAGCCGCTAAAATCTATGGCAGGGCTTTGCAGTGTGGCAAACACATCGGGGAATCCTTGCTCAGAGAAATTGTAGGTTAAAGAGAACGATGAAGAAGTGGTAAAGTCAAAGGCCATTCCTGAACTATACTCATTAATCCATCCTTCAGGGAGTACTCCAGTTAGAAAATCTTCAAAGAACACAACACTCCCTTTAGATGCATGAGGTGTAACTTCAAGTGGTGTGGCTTTTTGAGCCATCCCGGGCAGCGATACCCAAAGGAAAAGACTCATAAAGACTAATGATAGATACTTTTTCATAAGCAACTATTTTAAGGTTAGTAATTGGAGAACCCTTTAAAGGTTGATGCCGTTAAAGATGATTCTCATGTTAATCTACAAATTTATTGGCCTGTAGCTTTGAAGGCAATACCATGGGGTTGGTATTTTTTTGGAGTGTGCGTTAATTGAACTCAAAATTTTAGCACTAACCGTGTTTTGATTATACATTTGTTATGAATATCATAATTATTTTTTTGAATTATGTCTGAGGGTAATAGAAAAAGGTTGTGGCGTTGGATAATCAAACGTAGATATATAATACTGTCTATTCTCCTTGGTCTGGTTATTATTGCCATTGTAGCCTTCTCTTTTATGTCCCTTGATTTCTCTTCATATTGGGGTAGTGAGCGAAAGGAGAGCCTAATGGATAACCCTTTGGTTCTAGAGGAAGAAAGGGCATTTGGGGAGATTCGGGATTTCATGTATACCGACCCCGATAGCGCAAGAAGCCTAGTGCATTACCGTTTAAGTATTATTGCACCAGAGCTGAAAGAACTCTATGAGATGGTCTACAGCAATGTTCTTGGATCCACATACCTTTTTCAATCCGATTATTCTCAGGCCCTCAGTAGTTACCATAGAGGATTGGAAATAGGACTAAAGTTAAATTCATTTACCCATATAAGCAATGCATACAACAATATAGGTGCAGTCAATATTTATCTGGGAAACTATAAGGATGCGTTAACCTTTCTGCATAAGGCGTTGGAAGTTAATGAAGAGATGAATGCATCCAAGGAGATAGCTAGTTCACAAAATAATATTGGGCGTGTTTATTTTGAGATTAATGATCTCGATATGGCCTATAAGTACTTTCGTCAAGCCTATGAAGGATTTTGTACAAAGGACAATAAGATTGGCATCTCATCCGTGTCGAGCCATTTGGCTCAATACTTTATGCGTGTAAATCAGCCCGATTCGGCCTTTTACTATTTTAAAGAGGCAGAACAACTGGATTTGCAAATTGATAATAATTATGGTTTAACAACAAGTTATATCGAGTTTGCCGACTTTCTACTCGAAAAAGCAGATTATGCAAAATCGTTAGAGTACTACAATAAGGGCCTTTCCATTGCCCAAAGTATAGAGGCTCAAAGCTATATTTTTTCAGCATTATTGGGAATGGGGAAACTTTACTATACCATGGGGCTATCCGATGAAGCGTTGGTAAAAGTAAATGAGGCATTATCTATTGCTCATACGGATGATAACGAGAACAATTTGTACGAATCCTCCCGCTTATTGGCGGGTATTTATGAGCTGAAAGGGGATACGGGCTTAGCGCTGACCTATTTGAAGGAAGCAGAAACCCTTAAACAAAAGTTGGATAGTCATGCTGGATATGCCCAAATATATAATGTGGAGATTCAGCGATTGATAGATTCTAATGATGCCAAGGAGAGAGAGATAGAGCAGGCCAAGTTGGTGTCCAATCAACGAAAGGCGTTAATGTTAGCCCTCATCGTATTTTTAAGCAGCTTCATTATCATACTGTCCTTAACCTACTATAACTACCTTTATAGAATAAAGCAAAGGCAAAGGATTAGGGAGCAGGAGAATTTGATGCGTCATGCGGCAGAAAAATCGGTGGCTGTTATTAATGCAGAGATTGAGGAAAGAAAGCGAATTAGTGCTGAGCTGCATGATGGAATCGGTCCTTTGCTATCGTTGGCTCGGATGAATTTGGCCAACCTATTGGAGAAGGATGGGATAGATAACGGAAAGAAGCGTACTGTACTTTATTCAACCTTTAAGAATATAGGGGAAGCGCTCAAGGAGATTAGGGATATCTCTAACAACGTTTCTCCGAGAATCCTTGCAGAGAAGGGATTTGTTGAAGCCCTTAAAGAGCTAACGCGTAAACTGGTACAACTTCGTAAGTTTGAGGTGAATTTGAGCATAAACGGAATTAACAGTCCTTTTAAACCTCATATTGAGCATGCGCTCTATCGAACCGTGCAAGAAATTTTAAATAATTCGGTTCGCCATTCTGAGTGTTCTACTATTTATATCCATGCATTACAGGATGTTGAGGAGCTAACCATTATGATTGAAGATAACGGGAATGGTTTTGAGGTATCCTTGGATAAGTCAAAAGGGATGGGTTTAAAAAATGCAGCCTTTCGTATGGAGGGTCTCGGGGGACAATTCTTGGTAGACAGTGTTCCTGGTCGTGGGACAATAGTGACCCTTATTATTCCAGTCAATGTGCTTTGATTGTTCTATTTAGATTTGTTAGGGTTTGAATTCTATTTTTTGTTAAAGTTTACATGGAAAAAGGAGATTAGAGATTGTGCCACCCTTAAAGATTTATTTAATTGATGACCACAAGCTTTTTATTGAGGGGGTAATCTCTCTGCTTGTGGATGAGTCGGAGGTAGAAGTAGTAGGATACTCCTTGGATCCTCATGATTTCCTTACCCGTTTTGAGCTGTTGGATGTGGATGTTTTTTTGGTGGATATCAATATGCCCAAAATGTCGGGAATCATTCTCACAGAGATGATGATGAAGCGCAATAGAAAGGCAAAAATTCTTGCATTAACCATGTACGATGAGTACCAGCATGTGGAGAAGATGTTTAACAAAGGGGTATTGGGCTATATTCTTAAATCTACAAGTATTAGCGAGCTGATAACCGCTGTAAAAACGGTATCCCAAGGTAAGCGATACATTGGGAGTGATGTTCAGGATATAGTTCTTAGTCAGCTTGATGATTTTCAGTGCGTTGAAGAGAATGAGGATGTAAGGAAAAGCAAACTTACCCCCAGAGAGATTGAAATCTTGTTGCTAATCATTCGAGAAGTGTCCAATAGGGGCATAGCAGAAAAACTATCCATTAGCGAGCGCACGGTAGAAACTCATCGAAAGAGTATTTTAGCTAAAACCAATACTAAAAGTAGCCTAGCCCTTTACAAGTACGCCATTAAGCAGGGTCTAGTTTCGTCCCATCAATTACCCGACCCCGAAACTCATTAAACCATCTTTCCAAATAAAAAAAACGGGAATAACCAAAAGGTAATTCCCGTTTCTGGTTTCTGTTCCTTTAACTTACTTGGCTATCATAACCCTTGATGTATGCAAATTGGTT
>CAZKPD010000176.1:0-4646 GCA_964554585.1 uncultured Rikenellaceae bacterium | reverse complement strand
ACTGGAACTGAGACACGGTCCAGACTCCTACGGGAGGCAGCAGTGAGGAATATTCCACAATGGGGGAAACCCTGATGGAGCAACGCCGCGTGCAGGATGAAGGCTTTCGGGTCGTAAACTGCTTTTATAAGTGAATAATATGAAGGTAGCTTATGAATAAGCACCGGCTAACTACGTGCCAGCAGCCGCGGTCATACGTAGGGTGCAAGCATTATCCGGAGTGACTGGGCGTAAAGAGTTGCGTAGGTGGTTTATCAAGTGAATAATGAAATCTAATGGCTCAACCATTTAGACTGTTATTCAAACTGTTAAACTTGAGTGTAGCAGAGGTAACTGGAATTTCTAGTGTAGGAGTGAAATCCGTAGATATTAGAAGGAACACCAATGGCGTAGGCAGGTTACTGGGCTATTTCTGACACTAAGGCACGAAAGCGTGGGGAGCAAACCGGATTAGATACCCGGGTAGTCCACGCTGTAAACGATGGATACTAGCTGTTGGAGGTATCGACCCCTTCAGTAGCGAAGCTAACGCGTTAAGTATCCCGCCTGTGGAGTACGGTCGCAAGACTAAAACATAAAGGAATTGACGGGGACCCGCACAAGCGGTGGAGCGTGTTCTTTAATTCGAGGGTAAACGATAAACCTTACCAGGGCTTGACATCCCGATAGCTATTCTTCGAAAGAAGAATTTCATTTAGTTGGATCGGTGACAGGTGATGCATGGCCGTCGTCAGCTCGTGTCGTGAGATGTTTGGTTAAGTCCATCAACGAGCGCAACCCTTACAGATAGTTGTATTTTTCTATCTGGACTGCCTCGGTAACGGGGAGGAAGGAGGGGACGATGTCAGGTCAGTATTTCCCTTATGTCCTGGGCTAGAAACACGCTACAATGGTTGGTACAATGCGGAGCGAAATCGCGAGATGAAGCAAATCGCATCAAAACCAATCTCAGTTCGGATTGCAGGCTGAAACTCGCCTGCATGAAGTCGGAATCGCTAGTAATCGCAGATCAGCATGCTGCGGTGAATACGTTCTCGGGTCTTGTACACACCGCCCGTCAAACCATGAAAGTCACCAACACCCGAAGTCCGTTTAACGGCCTAAGGTGGGGGGGATGATTGGGGTTAAGTCGTAACAAGGCATCCGTACCGGAAGGTGCGGATGGATTACCTCCTTTCTAGGGAGTAAAATTAGCAAAATTTTTAATTTTGCAAGGTCGGTCTTGTTGTTATTTTGAGCTTAGATAACAACGATAGCCTTCTAAAGGTAAGACGAAGTTCAACAAATAGTCTCATTGACGATGTTTGCACAATTGAGTTGTTAATTAAACACCTACATTAATGTGTAGGTGTTTTTTGGTGTGTTGATTAAAGGTCTTGCGATTAATTTATTTTTAAGTTAAAATTGTTTGGCGTGGGGCAATAGCTCAGTTGGCTAGAGCGCCGCCTTTGCAAGGCGGAGGTCCAGGGTTCGAGTCCCTGCTGCTCCACCAAGCACAAAAAATGGGCGATTAGCTCAGTTGGTTAGAGCGCGCCACTGATAATGACGAGGTCGGAGGTTCAAGTCCTCCATCGCCCACCACATTTTGTGAATAAAACTGTTGCATTATGCTTTGTTCATAGGTATAATGGATGGAAGTTAGCGCATGTTCTTGTAAGAACCTCTGGCGATGAGTTAAAATGTCATGAGGCTTTGATAAATAGTCTTTAAAATTAATCATAGATTTGCGGGCAGTTTGCGTGTAAATGTGTGATTAATACATAATTAATCATCAAGTTTTTTAACAATTTAAAAGATAAGACAAATTTAAAAATTTAGATTGACGGAAGTAATGATTAATATCAATTACTAGTTAAGTCAATGCATAAAAAGGTACTCAAGAGCATACAAAGGATACCTTGGCGTATATTACCGAAGAAGGACGTGGAAGACTGCGATAAGTCTCGGGGAGCTGTCAACAAGCTTTGATCCGGGAAATTCCGAATGGGGGAACCCAATGCGAATCATAGCGCATTATCTGTCTCTGAATATATAGGAGATTTGAAGGGAACTGGTCGAACTGAAACATCTTAGTAGATCAAGGAAATGAAAATAAATAATGATTCTGGGAGTAGTGGCGAGCGAAACTGGAAAAGTCTAAACCTTTTAGTTTTTAACCCGCAAGGGTTAATAGGGTGATAGCCTAATAATTAAAGGGTGTTGCGAGTTTACATATTTTTAAGATTTAGGGCTTTATTATAGAGCTTTAAATCTTAAAACCAACAGCTATCACTGAGTGGATAAGGTAAAAAACCGATGTGGTTAGCAGAATAGTTTGAATGGCTAACCGAAGAGCGTGAAAGTCGCGTAAGCGAAAACCACATTGACCTTATAAGTGTTTTCTCAAGTAGGACGGGGCACGAGAAACCCTGTTTGAATCTAGCAGGACCACCTGCTAAGGCTAAATATAATATACGACCGATAGTGAACTAGTACCGTGAGGGAAAGGTGAAAAGAACCCCGGGAGGGGAGTGAAATAGATCTTGAAATTGTGTGCTTACAAGGTGTCGGAGCCCCATTTTTGGGGTGACGGCGTGCTTTTTGTAGAACGATCCAGCGAGTTAATTTCATGCGCAAGGTTAAGCAAATTTGCGGAGCCGAAGTGAAAGCGAGCCTGAATAGGGCGACAGAGTGTATGGAATTAGACCCGAAACCGGGTGAGCTAACCATGGTCAGACTGAAGCGTTGGTAACACGACGTGGAGGGTCGAACCGGTACAAGCAGCAAATTGTTCGGATGAACTGTGGTTAGAGGTGAAATGCCAATCGAACTCGGAGATAGCTGGTTCTCCTCGAAATAGCTTTAGGGCTAGCGTTATAAATTAGTCAACGGGGGTAGAGCTCTGTAAAGGGTTGAGGCCCGCAAGGGTACTTGCCCTTAACAAACTACGAATACCGTTGATATTTACTATAGCAGTCAGAACGTCGGGGCTAAGCTCGGCGCTCAAAAGGGAAACAGCCCAGACCATCGTCTAAGGTCCCTAAATTAACACTAAGTGGGAAACAAGGTGAGATTTCTTAAACAGCTAGGATGTTGGCTTAGAAGCAGCCATTCATTTAAAGAGTGCGTAACAGCTCACTAGTCAAGAGATCCTGCGCCGAAAATGTAACGGGGCTAAGTGTTATACCGAAGACATGGATGTCCGCTTCGGCGGGCGTGGTAGAGGAGCGTTCCTATTGCGGTGAAGCTCGATTGTAAAGTCGGGTGGAGCGTTAGGAAGTGAGAATGCTGGAATGAGTAACCATAAGGCAGGTGAGAATCCTGCCGGCCGTAAGAGCAAGGTTTCCTGGGCCACAGTAATTGTCCCAGGGTTAGTCGGGCCTAAGCCGAGGCGCGTAGCGTAGGCGATGGACATCAGGTTAATATTCCTGAACCGGTTATAATTTGTATACTGTTCACAGTGATGAAATCGAAGCGGATTATTGGTATATATCCGTTCAACTCTAAGAGGAATTTTAGAGGAGTAAGAATGACTTTTAGTCGTGATTTTGGTGAGAACGCTGGCTAGAAAAGCAGGTGTACTTATGATTGTATCCGCCCGTACCGCAAACCAACACAGGTGCTCGAGTCGAGTAGACTAAGGCCTACGAGAGAACCTTCGCTAAGGAACTCGGCAATACAGCGACCGTAACTTCGGGATAAGGTCTGCCCCCACTTCTATGAGTGTGAGCCGTGCTAATAGCGAAAATCAAGATAAAATCTTGAGTCTTATTGAGATAGATAACAAACTCTAGAGCACGATCTCTCACATTTATTGATGTGGGGGCCGCAGCAAAAGAGCCCACGGAACTGTTTAACAAAAACACAGGTCTCTGCTAATTCGAAAGAAGATGTATAGGGGCTGACTCCTGCCCGGTGCTGGAAGGTTAAGGGGAGCGCTTCACGGTGCGAACTGAAGCCCCAGTGAACGGCGGCGGTAACTATAACCGTCCTAAGGTAGCGAAATTCCTTGTCAGGTAAGTTCTGACCCGCACGAATGGAGTAATCATGTGGGCACTGTCTCAGCGAAGGACTCGGTGAAAGTGCATTGGCGGTAAAGATGCCGTCTATCCATACCAGGACGAGAAGACCCCATGGAGCTTTACTATAGCTTTACATTGATCTGGGTTGTAACATGTGTAGAATAGGTGGAAGCCTTTGAAGCATATACGCTAGTATTTGTGGAGGCGAAATGTGAAATACCACCCTTGTTGCGACTTTGATCTTACTGTCACCATTATCTGGTGATAGGACCGTGTATGGTAGGTAGTTTAACTGGGGCGGTTGCCTCCTAAAGAGTAACGGAGGCGTTCAAAGGTTGGCTAATCACGGATGGAAATCGTGATGATAGTGTATGCGCAAAAGCCAGCTTGACTGTGAGGGGTACATCCCAAGCAGATACGAAAGTAGGAGCAAATGACCCGCTATACGTATTTTATACAAGAATGTGGGATCGATAGCGCACACGGATAAAAGTTACCCTGGGGATAACAGGCTTATAGCGCCCAATAGTTCACATAGACGGCGCTGTTTGGCACCTCGATGTCGGCTCATCATATCCTGGAGGGGGAGTACCTTCCAAGGGTTCGGCTGTTCGCCGATTAAAGTGGTACGCGAGCTGGGTTCAG
>CAZKPD010000175.1:0-4687 GCA_964554585.1 uncultured Rikenellaceae bacterium | reverse complement strand
CTTTGCCAACTTTTTTCAATTCCCCTTCGGAAAAAGGCATACAGACAATGGTAACGGGCTAAAGGTAATGACCTACAACGTTAACCTTTTTCAGCTGTATGCTTGGTCTAAAGAGCCCCCAACACACCATGATATTTTTAGATTTATTGCCCAAGAAAACCCTGACATCGTTTGCCTACAAGAGTTTTACGTAGACAGCAAACGGTTTACCCAAGAGCAGGCTGAGGGTATGCTTAATGCCAATGTACACATTGGATATATTTTAAAAAACAAAGATTCGGCCTATGGCTTGGCCACCTATAGCCGCTATCCCATCGTAAAAAAAGGGCTTATCCGTTTCGAAAACAGCTTTAATGCCTGCATCTACACCGATATCCTAATCAACTCGGATACCATTCGGGTTTACAACACGCACTTTCAATCGCTCAAGCTAAAAGAGCGAAACCTGAATTTCTTGATGAGCCAAAGCTATCGTAAAAAATCACAGCCACTGCATGAGATAAAAGATATCTCATTTAAGTATAGAGATGCGCTAAAACAGAGAGCACAACAGGTTAACAGCGTTACCAACCATATTCTTAACAGTCCTTACCCAGCAGTGGTTTGTGGCGATTTCAACGAATCACCCATCTCCTTTAACTACCACAAGATGAGAGCCCATTTGAACGATGCTTTTGTGGATGCAGGAGTTGGTGTGGGACACACCTTTAGAGGGTTATCCTCCTCGTTAAGGATTGACTATGCCCTTTACCCCAAATCGTACCGAGCAATAGAGTACTACAGACCTAAGGTTGAATACTCTGACCACTATCCGGTAATTGCAACCCTAGAAAAAAAGGAGTAGCCAACGTTACTCCTTTTTTTGATTCCTAAAATCTTAAATTCTATTGCTCATACAGCTTAACCTGACTAATCTCCCAAGTGCCACCTCGGGAGGTTGAGCTGGTGTACTTAAACCCTATATAAACTTTATCCCCATCATAATCCGAAAGGTCATAAGGATTGCAGTTCACAAAATCCCAAGAAGTACCGGCAGCCCTTCCCGTAACATTAAGCAGGGTCCACTCGCCCGATTGGGTAGGTAGTCCGCTACCGCTATAGCTAGTGGATATGTACACCTGCACATCCTCTAAAAAGGTCGTGTAGTTGATGGCTTCGCGCAACCCTAAGTGTACATTCTGCTTTCCGGTAAGATCAATTTGAGGGGAAACTAGCCAATCTTCGTTGGCATAAACGCTACCATCAAGACCGGACATATAGGCACATCCACCATCATAATTGGCCCATTTCCATGCCTGATTACCCAAAACGCTATGCGCGGTAAATACCCCTAGGGTGGTTTTAAAATCTTCAAAAAACAGGGCGTTCATCTCCTCATCGGGATTAATTCCATCCCCATCAAGCCAATAACCGTCGGTATTCTTCATTCCGGGAACGCTAAAATATTTTTCGAGGTTACCGCGTAGCTTAATCTCTTTTCCCAAGTTTGCGGGTTTATTAACGAGATTTACCGCATTACGAATTGATCCGGCTGGCAGCTGAACGATAAGACAGTTTGAGAGATTGGTCTCATTGGGACTATCGGCCAGCAGGACATTGGAATTGGTAAAGAAAGGTGGAGCGAATGATGCTGCAAACGGATCGGTATTGGTTTCCATTACTCCAACCAAATAGCCCGACACCCAAATTCCGGTTCCGGAATTATTGGCAATGGCATAGGCAACCGTATAGGGGTTATCAAATGTTCCATCATAACCCTGAATATCTAACCTAGGATTATCAAACTCAACTTCGGAGGTTCGGCGAATGGCCAGCTGCACATTATCATCATACCTGCCGGCAATCGCAGTGATGGAACCGCTACCTACCGGAGTGAGCTCGCGGGCAAATTTGGCATACCCGCTGGTTCTGAGCATTACCGTATAGCCGTTGGCATCCTCAATAGTAAGCTCGCCGTACTCCAAGTTATCAGCATCAGCATAGACTGTTGCAGTATCAGCTGCTATAAATTGTACATTCTCCAACCTAATAAGCTTGGACTCAAACTCCCAGGTTTTCAGATCGGGGATAGAAACCACCTCGGGCTCCACATGAATTCCCACACCCAGCTTAACAATATTGTCAATGATTGAAACAGAGTCTACCTGAAACACCTTTCGGTAGTATTGTACATTAAGCCCGTTTAGGTTGATATAAATAGAATCTCCTTGGTACAGCCCACCGGCCGAGGTTGTTCTCAACAGCACTCCTCCTGTATGGTCTTGTCCGTAGGCCTCTTTGTATAGGTTTCCCGATTTATCGTCCATGGCAACCACCAGCACAAGGGAGGTATCGCCCACAAACGTGTGGGTATTGCCCGGAGGGCAAATATCACGAAGTTGTTCTACGGTAATCACCTTCCCCATAGGGATTTTTGGGATATTCGGTATGCCATATTCCTGCTTAATACACCCTTCAAATCCCAAGAACATTAGTGCTCCGAGAACTAACGTCAATATGCTAATATTTCTTTTTTTCATAACTCCTGATCATTTATCTGTTTAAAACCTCTCCCCATCCAGCTGCACTTCGCTTAGCTTACGGATAACCAGCTGCCTGTCATCCCTAAACTGTGTAACTATAGCGATAATAGTACCGCTGCCTTGGGCTACCTGAGTACCGGCAAAGCTGGCAAATCCGCTGGTTCTAACTAAAATCTGATGCCCATTCCTATCCTGCAACAGCCTGTTCTCATCCTTTTGGTTTGCCGCATCAGCATAGGTTTTATTGAGCTCGCTACTCAAGAACTGAACCTCTTCTAATCTGATGAGCTTAGACTGATATTCCGTTGAAAAGGTGGATGTTTGAAGCTGAGCTATAGTAACCGTGATAGGTTCCACAAAATGGCCCGATGCCTGCACAATAATGTTGTCAGTGTTTAGCTTATCCACCTGAAACTGGTTGTTGTAGTAGTTCAGGGTGCTTCCCTTAAGATTAACCCTTACGCTGTCACCCTCAACCAGCCTACTGGTGGCAGTTAGCCGAAGCTCCACCGCCTGTTCTTTATCCTGTATGTAGTGCTTCTTATAGATATTTCCCGAACGGCTATCGGAGGTGAGCACACCATAAATCATTGTATCTCCGGTAAAGGTGTAATTCTCACCGTTGGGGCACATCTCCCGTAAATCGGCTATGGTAAGCACCATATCGGGATTAATAGTCTGCTCGGGCGGCGAATCAAACTCAGACTCACAGCTCAATAACACTATGCCCAACAGGGCTGTGTACAGAATGGTATTATATAATTTGCTCTTTTTCATGGTTTCGATAGTGGCTAAAAGCTAAAGCTAAGGTTTAAAAAATAGTTGGCTCCAAACATATAGGCAAACTTGGGTGGAAAGCGGTCGATATCGCGCTCATCGTAACGCAACTGCTCAAATGCCAAAACTGTAATGTCTTTATTATTAAGAAGGTTGCTCACGCTAAGGTTTGCTCGGATGTAGTACTTGTACTTTATTCTCCATGATTTGCCGATGTAAGCATCCACCGTGTAGCCGTCGTTCAATTTCTCCTGCGTAAGCAGCGCATCCCACTGTGGATCAGATGTAACCAAGCCCTCAAGGGCTTCGGCGGTTCTTCTGTCTGGGTTAGCATCAATATAGGTTTTGCCAAAGTAATTAATGCTGGCTCCCACAAACCAGTACTTGGGCGCATTGTAACGGGTACCCAGCGATGCTGCCATTTGCGGGAATCCGCCCACAAAATAGTTTTTCAGGTAAACCGTACGATCCTTCGCAAGCATCTCAAAATCATTATCGCGGGCAATGGTTACATTGGGTCTGGAGCTATATGTGTAATGGCCCCATGCTCCCACCGCTGTGGCTGACCAATCGGGAGTGATGTTCACCTCTAAACCCAGCTCTGCACCCAAATTGCGGGTATCCATTCCGGTGGTAATATAGTTAATAAAGGTACGGTACGACTCATGGTAAAAGCTACGATTCCAGACCTGATCTCTCCGCTCGGAGTAGTAAACCGTAAATCGAGATTTGATAATGGGATCGCGTATAATGTAGCTCAAATCGGTGGCTAAGAGCTGCTCGCTCTTGAGGTTTTCCACCACATGGTCGCGTACCCTCGATGAGATGTAGGAATCGCGGAAGTAGGGAGCACGGGTTTGGTATCCGGCATTAAAATCGATGTAGTGGCGACCGGTAATCTTATAGGTAACCCCTCCCTTAATGCCGTAGTTAAAAAATTTCTGTTTTTCCGAATCTCCATAGGAGTTATCAGGGAACCTCCCATTGCGCATATGTCCCGTGCGCCAAAACTGGGTGTTGGAGAGGTTAGCAGCCACAAAAAAGTCAACCTTGGCATAGGAGAATTCGGACTGACCAAACAGCGTGGCACTGTTGATATTGGCATCGAAATCGTACCCAAACCTTTGTCCAACCTCATCAATCAGTCGGTTGGGATTATTTAGATCGTTCTGATGCTGGCTCGTGTCCTCAAAATCCCGTTCGGCAAACTGATCCACATCAATCCACCAATCGCCACCCAGTAAATCGTTCATCACCTTAAACTGATTCCCTTTAAATATTGAAGCATTCACACCTCCGGTGAGCGTAACATGAGTATTTAGGTCACTGCGAGCCACCGAGTTAAGGGTCCAATGTTTCACATCGTTTCTTCGCTCCTCCACAATAAA
>CAZKPD010000174.1:0-4760 GCA_964554585.1 uncultured Rikenellaceae bacterium | reverse complement strand
TGGTAGCCTCTTGCTCTATCTCTTGGGCTGTTTTAATTGGGTTCTGTAGTAACCACGCCTCAACCGCCTGCCTCTCAAAATAGAGTATCTTACCATGTGGTTTATAGTGTGGTATTCTGCCTGTTGAGGTAAGTTTGTAAAGGTATGATTTGCTCAACCCTGTATACTTGCAAACCTCATCAAAGGTTAAGATGTTCTTTTGTAAGAGTAGCCCGCTCTCAATTCTGCTTAACTGCTCTTTTAGTTCTGCTAAATGCATCATTTTTTTAGGTTTTAAATGAAACAATAGCAATGCATTGCCTTAACTATGAATATTCATAGGCAAATCAATAAAAAATAAGAAAGGATTGTATTTGAGCAGTTTGAGAGTATTAAACTTTTTAGAGTTTTTGTATCTCATCTAAGGCAATATCTATTTTATCACTCTCTAAAGGTGGGCATACATTATTGTCGCTTTTGGCTGTTGCTAAATCACCTCTTTTAATGGGGTTGGCATTCTTAGATAAAAAAAGGTTATTCTGCTCAATAACACTTTGCCATTGGTTGCATACATAGCCCCCTGCTTGTAATGCAGTAAATAGGTAAGCCAACTGCCTATTATTCTCAATTTGTATGGGTTCTTTTAACTTGCATTCAAATACTGATTGCAGGGTGTTGGCCTCAATGTTTACAGTAAATAAACCAATTTTGTTAAGTGCTAATGCTAATGTTTCAATCTGGGTAAAAGTTAGTTTTGAATTAAATGTTTTATCCTTTTGGGCTTTTGGTTGGGCTGGGGCTGGCTGGGGTGTTTGGTTCTTTACAAACTCATCAAAAGCCTGTTTTATACTCTCAACACCTTTTATATTGAAGTGGCCAAACAACTCGCTATTATAGTTAGTTGCACCCAAATAAATTTTATTAAGGGTTGGTTTCTCATTGGTTGTATCTGGCTTAATAGCCTTTAATTTGCTGTATTTCATTAACTCATCATTAAGCCCATCTTTTATATGAAAAACTAAAGTATTATAAGCATCTGTTATACCCTTAATAAATAAAGGCAATGGGTTATATTCTTTATGCTTGTTGTACTTACCTAAAAAATAGGCCTCTGCTAATGTAAGAGTATCATACCTCATTGCACCAACAAAAATTTTAATATAATCGTTTTTATTGAGCATGGCTAATGTTTTTAAAACTCAACCTCTGGTTGGTTCTGGATTGCTTGGGCTTTTTTCTCATCAATAACACGGCTGTACCGTTCTACATATTTTAAACCTGCATGGCCTAATAAATCGGCAACGGTTTTAATATCTGTTTTCTGCTCTGAAAGTTGGTTAACTGCAAAACTATGCCTTGCACAATGCCAAGTTATGTTTTTGGTTATGCCTGCATTAGCAACCCATGCCTTAAGTATTTTTAATGCCCCTGTATGGCTTGGTAGGTTGAATATTTTAGCCTTTGGCTCTTGCAGGGTGTTACCTATCAACTTTAACAACATAGGGCTTAAATCAATGGTATTGGTTGCATTTTTTGATGTTGCTCTTGTTTTGGCTTGGGTATACCTTAATTTTTGGTTGGCTATATCTAAATTACTAAATGTTAACTCTGCCACATCGCACCACCTCAACCCGGTGTAAAGAGAAAATAAAAAGGCTCTTTTTACTTCATTGTTTGGACAATGGGCTTTTGCAAGTATGCCAATCTCATCATAAGAAAGTATCTCTTTTTTTAGCCCCTCATCTCTTACTATTTTAACGTTTGCAGTAGGGTTTTTAAACATTAACTCATCATTGATTGCTTGGGCAACCACCCGTTTAAATTTTGTATAATAGTTGTATGGGGTTTCACCGTTTAAGTTTTTTTGCAGATAATCATAAAAACCTTTGCAAAGTTTCTCATCTAACTCATTAGGTTTTAATGTAGTTCTTTTTTGCTTTTTTAAATACTTAACAAACCAAGTGTAAGAGTATTTAACTACCCTTATATCCTTATGGCTATACTCTGCTAAAAAATTGGCATAGTATTCAATAAAATCAACATTTTTTTTAAATCTGGGTGTTATCTCATAATCTCTGGCCTGTAACTCTAACTCTCTTTTAGCCCTTATGCTTTCAGCAAGTTGCCGTTTTTCTTTGTTGTGAGCTCTTGCCTCTGGTGTTCTGGCAGGTTTAAGGCTAATCCCTAAATACTCTTTATACCTCTTGCCATTGGCTGTAATATCTAAATATAAGGATTGTACCCCGCTTTCCTTTTTATTTACTCTTAAAGTTACCCCCATTGCATCACTTATTTTTGGTTGTTGTTTTCCTTTGCTTATACAAAGATAAACTATTTTACCTATTGGGGTACAGTGTGGGGTACAGAAATTAACAAAAGAACATCAAACTAAAAGAAAGTATCACTATCTTTGAAGTACCTTAAACATTGGGCTATATTGCTTTTGATATTATTTTGTTTTCTTTTGTTTTTGGCATATTGTTCCTGCCCCCGCTACTACGAATCCCTTGTAAACCTAGAGTTTACAAGGGATTTTTATTTTTATAGATTTTCCTTCACACCTCAATATCTCCTTTGCCAAAACTTTACCCAGCCGTTTTTTTCTTTCTCCATTTTTAGTAAAATATTACTGCATGTGGTTATAATTCAGCCAAATATTTTGCATTAAAAATAAAATGTTGTACTTTTGTCGGGTCATATTGCAAAAACGTGGCAGGGGACTCATAGTCCCCTGTTTTGTTATCACACACATGATTTTTACATGATAGCTAAGGAAAAAGTTGAAGCCATACTCCAGGGATGTATCGATCCTGCTAAAGAGTTTGTTGTGGAGCTGTCGGTTTCTCCGAACAATAAGATTCTGGTACTTATTGATAGCGATGAGGGGATTTCTATTGATCGTTGCGTAGCGGTTAGCCGCGAAATAGAGCAGCACTTCGACAGGGAAATTGACGATTTTGAGCTGGAGGTTTCCTCTGCAGGGCTCTCTTCTCCACTTAAAATGGCACGTCAATACCATAAAAATGCGGGAAGGTCGTTGGATGTTGTGCTGAATGATGGCCTGAAAATGACCGGAAAATTGGTGCAGGTCAATGAGGATGGCTTTAGCCTTGAGGTGGAAGAGATGGTGAAAGAGGAGGGCATGAAACGTAAGAAGCTTCAGGTGCGTACCGTTTCGGTTAAATATGACGAGGTAAAAACTGCAACAGTTGTAATTTCATATAGATAAGAGCGTATTAAAAACAGTAGTAGCATGAATATGGAAGGTATTAACCTAATTGACACTTTTTCAGAATTTAAGGACCTGAAAAATATCGATAGGCCAACAATGATGAGTGTGTTAGAGGATGTGTTCAGAAACATGATCATTAAAATGTATGGTTCTGACGACAACTACGACATTATTATCAATATTGATAAGGGAGACTTTGAGATTTGGCGAAACCGAGAGGTGGTAGAGGATGGAGAAGTAGAGGATCCCAACAGACAGGTAGCCCTTTCGGAGGCCCACAAAATTCAGGATGACTATGAGGTCGGCGAAGAGCTTTCCGATAGGGTCAAGCTTTCCGACTTTGGTCGAAGGGCAATCCTTGCCATTCGGCAAAACCTTACTTCGCGCATTCTGGAGCTGGAGAAGAATAATATTTATAACAAGTATAAGGACAGAATTGGAGATATTGTAACCGGTGAGGTTTACCAGGTTTGGAAACGTGAAATCTTGGTGCTTGATGATGAGGGCAATGAGCTGCTATTGCCAAAGGCAGAGCAGATCCCTTCCGATTTTTTCCGAAAAGGGGATACCCTAAGAGCCATAGTGCTTAAGGTGGAAATGCGAAACAATTCGCCCATCATTGTTCTTTCCAGAACTTCGCCCGTATTCCTTGAGCGACTGTTTGAGCTAGAAGTCCCCGAAATTTTTGACGGGTTAATTACCATTAAAAAGATTGTTCGTATTCCCGGCGAAAGGGCTAAGGTTGCGGTAGAATCGTACGATGAGCGTATCGACCCGGTTGGCGCATGCGTTGGGATGAAAGGAAGCCGCATTCATGGTATTGTTCGTGAGTTACGCAATGAGAATATCGATGTTATCAACTTTACCAACAACCTGCAGCTTTACATTACCCGTTCGCTAAGCCCCGCAAAAATTACCTCTATCAAAATTGATACAGAGGCTAAGCGGGTGGGCGTGTACCTACAACCCGAAGAGGTTTCGTTGGCCATTGGTAAGGGAGGGTTTAATATTAAGCTGGCAAGCCAGCTTACGGGTTATGAGATAGACGTATTCCGTGAGGCAGGTAACGTTGAAGAGGAGGACGATGTAAACTTGGACGAGTTTACTGATGAGATTGATGGTTGGATTATTGATGTTTTGAAAGGGATTGGCTGTGATACGGCTAAGAGCGTGTTGGAGATCCCTTTTGACGATCTGGTTAAACGGACCGACCTGGAAGAGGAAACGGTTAAAGAGATCATAAGAATCTTAGAGTCAGAGTTTGAATAGTAAGCGCATTAGTATAGTTTTGCACCAATTAATAAATCTGGAGTAACAGAATATGGCAAAAGCTGAGCAAGCAGTTAGGTTAAGTAAGTTGGCAAGAGAGTTTAACGTGGGGATTTCTACGCTGGTAGAGCTTCTTGGTAAAAAGGGCTATCAAATTGATAGTAATCCCAATACCAAGGTAGATGGGGAACTTTATGATATTCTAGCCTCTGAGTTGGGTAGTGATATCAACCTTAAAAAAGAATCGCAAAAGGTGAGCCTGCAAAACCTACGCGAAAAG
>CAZKPD010000173.1:0-4765 GCA_964554585.1 uncultured Rikenellaceae bacterium | reverse complement strand
TTAATGTCAAGCTCAGGAGCAATGGCCATATCAAATACAAAGCTAAAATCCTCCTGTGTATTCCAGTCTATGAGTTGCTGTTGCTCCGAGGGAAGCGGTTCACCCAAAATGTTTAGCTTTTGCTCATAAATGTAATTTGAAATTGCATTGGAAACCTGTTTGTTCACCTCTTCAACCAGCGCTGATGTTCTATACATTTTGTTGATTAACGATGCAGGTGCATGACCGGGTCTAAAACCTTTGATTACTGCATTCCTACGAATATCTTTTAAACTTTTTTCTACAGCCTCATGGTAGTCGGCTTTGAGTACTTCAACGGTTAGTGATGCAACTTGCGCCTCGCTTGCTTGATGTGTTACGTTCATGTTACAATTCTTTATAAGAAGGATTATGTTTAGTGTCTTGATTTACAACAAATAAAACCTACCCGAAGGGTGGACAAATAAGGGCACAAATGTACAGAAAAGAGAATTGATATGCAATAGTTTGCTATTGCAACAGAGACAATTCGTAATGTGATACGAATGCCGGATAAAAATCACCAACCTTTTTCAGACAATCTTACCACGACTCATCCAGCTTGCTGAATGTGGATGCATTCTCATCCCTTTCCAATTCTGTTCCTATGGGCATTTTGAGATAGGGAATAATGTCCGGATCGATATTGGCAATGTAATTTAAATCGAACATCATGAAATGATGCTCGATCTCAACGTATTCCTCGGTTTCTTTACCCGAATAAAAGCGCCATCCGGTATCATCCCTGTCCTCTCGCAGCTCGCGATGCATAAATCCAACCTTATGCCCATCCACGGTAATCATGTCCGAAGCAAAGCAGTATCCTTTCTGATCAATAAGCTGCTCAATCTGATCGAGTGGAAGCACGTATTTTTCTTTTGTCATGGCAATGTTTCAGTATTTTTAGTTTTCCAAAAGTAAGCATTGTTATCACACCAGCCAATATGTATAAGTGTGCCTAAAAAAGATAGCTATATTTGCTTTGATCAAAAAAAATAGAAAAACTCTCCCAATGGATAAGAATACAACCCGAACTGAGCTTAACGATTTAGGCGAATTTAAGCTGATAGAACTGCTTACCAAAGAGATTCAAATGCGTAACCCCAGTACCATTCAGGGTGTGGGTGATGATGCAGCTGTAATTGACCCGCTGGGTCAACAGCTGGTGGTTACTACCGATTATCTGTTGGAGGGGGTTCATTTCGATTTAATTTATCATCCGCTTAAGCATTTAGGGTACAAAGCCGTGATGGTAAACCTGAGCGATGTGTATGCCATGAATGCGCAACCTACTCAGGTAACCGTATCCCTAGGTGTTTCTAAGCGTTTTTCGGTAGAGGACCTGCAGGAGCTGTATAGCGGAATGCTGCTGGCCTGCCAGCAGCATGGTGTAGATCTGGTTGGAGGGGACACCACTGCATCACTTACCGGATTGGTGCTGAGCATTACTGCCATTGGGTTGGTTAACAAAAATGAGGTGGTTTATCGGCGTGGCGCACAGGTTGGCGATTTGATTTGCGTTTCGGGCGATTTAGGTTCTGCCTATATGGGGCTTTTGCTGCTGGAGCGGGAGAAAAAGGTGTTTGATGCGAATCCTGAGTCGCAACCTCAGCTTCAAGGGTTCGATTATCTTTTAGAGCGTTACCTAAAACCCGAGGCTCGCGGCCAGGTGATTCATATGCTACAAACGGCTGCTGTTTTGCCTTCGGCAATGATAGATATTTCTGATGGACTGTCAAGTGAGCTGTTCCATTTGTGTAGTCAGTCAAATGTGGGGTGCCGGGTGTATCTTGAGCGTATCCCGCTTGATGCCATGACCGAAAAATTGGCCTCCGAAATGAACCTCGATCCGGTGGTTGCTGCGCTAAATGGGGGTGAAGACTATGAGTTGCTTTTTACCGTACCATTAGCTAAACATGATGTGATTAAGGGAATGGAGGGTATATCCATCATTGGGCATGTGATGGAACAATCGGAAGGAGTGAAATTGGTGCTGCCGCACGGCGATGAGCTGGACTTGCTGACCCAGGGTTGGCGATCGTTTTAATGGCATTCATGTGCAAGAGTTTACTCTAAGCAAAGAGGGAGCTGCAACTGCAACTCCCTCTTTCTCTTTTCCTGTCCAATAGGGCTTAGCCTAAATAGGCTTTAAGCAATTTGCTCCTAGAGGTGTGACGTAATCGTCTGATAGCCTTTTCTTTAATTTGGCGAACCCGCTCGCGGGTTAGGCCAAATTTCTCACCAATCTCCTCAAGGGTCATCTCTTGGCAGCTGATGCCAAAGAACAGCTTGATAATGTCGCGCTCCCGCTCGGTAAGCGTAGCCAGAGAACGTTCAATCTCCTTGCAAAGCGATTCGTTAAGCAAAGCTTTGTCCGCATTGGGAGAGTCGTTGTTTATCAGAACATCCAAGAGGCTATTCTCTTCGCCATCGGAGAAGGGAGCATCCACCGATACGTGCCGTCCGGCAATACGGAGGGTATCCGAAATCTTCTCTTTGGGTAGCTCTAGCGCTTCGGCAAGCTCTTCGGGTGAGGGTGTACGCTCAAACTGTTGCTCGAACTTAGAGAACGCTTTGTTGATCTTATTCAACGAACCCACCTGGTTTAATGGAAGTCTAACAATCCTCGATTGTTCTGCCAAGGCTTGAAGAATGGATTGACGAATCCACCAAACAGCATAGGAGATAAACTTAAACCCGCGGGTTTCATCAAACTTTTCGGCAGCTTTAATCAGCCCTAGGTTCCCTTCGTTGATCAAGTCGGGTAGGCTTAACCCTTGGTTTTGGTATTGTTTGGCTACAGAAACAACGAACCTCAGGTTTGCTCTTGTAAGTTTCTCAAGAGCATCTTGGTCTCCCTTCTTAATACGTTGGGCAAGTTCTACTTCCTCTTCAATAGTAATCAGCTCTTCTTTCCCAATCTCCTGAAGATACTTGTCTAACGAAGCACTTTCCCTGTTGGTAATTGACTTTGTAATCTTAAGTTGTCTCATGTTTTGCCAAAAAAGTTTATATAAAGTTATGATGTTAGCCTATACGTGTCAAGCATTTGCCATTAGTTTTTCTCATTAAATTTGTAGATTAACGAGTAATGGCCGTTCCCTTTTTTAGGGCTGCAAATATACCCAATATTAGAGTTAGTAAAAAATTGGTTGCAATATTCTATAACAGCAAGTGCATTAAAATGTTTACATTCCAATTGCATAGTACGCAACCTGTCCGTTGGGATAAATGCCCTCAAAGAGAACTCCTCCGGTTTCGTTCTGCAACAGCTGTGTTAGCTCTTTAAGCGTAGATACGTTTTTTCGGTTAATCCTTGTGATAATAAAACCTTCTTTCACTCCACCTGCTTTGAGTTTTCCATCCTTCAGGTTTTGCACCTGAATGCCTTGGCTTATATTTAGCCTTTTCAGGGTAGCAGCATCCACTTCTGATAATTTGGCACCCAGCGTTTCAGCAACACTCTCGGAACGTACTATTTCAAAATTACCTTTCATGTTACGAAGAACTACCTCGTAAGGTTTCACGTTTCCATTCCTATTAACCGTTATGGTTACTTTTTCTTTTGGACGATACTTGCTAATCTGCTCTTGCAGCTGATTGGGTGAATTTACGGGTATTCCATTGACCTCTAAAATGATATCACCTTTTTTGATCCCAACCTCTTCGGCAGCGCTCTCTTTGGCAATACCCTCAACCAGTACTCCTCTCAGTTCACTTATTCCGTTCTTCTTTGCATTTTCGGCAGTTAGTTCACTTATGGTAACTCCTAGGATTGCCCGTTGAACCTCGCCATAGTCAATAATATCGGCAGCTACTTTTTGGGCTATCACCGATGGGATGGCAAACGAGTACCCCGCAAAATTTCCGGTTTGAGAAGCTATGGCCGTATTAATACCAATCAGCTGACCGCTCAGGTTTACCAGTGCTCCACCGCTGTTTCCCGGGTTAACAGCAGCATCGGTTTGGATAAAAGCCTCAATCGCGTAGTTAGAGTTCAGAATGTTAATGTTTCTCGCCTTAGCGCTCACAATTCCTGCTGTTACCGTTGAGTTTAGGTTAAAAGGGTTACCCACTGCCAGTACCCATTCTCCTAGTTTAACTTTGTCGGAATCACCAAATGGGACAAACGGCAGATTCTCTCCGTTAATCTTAATTATGGCCAAGTCTGTGCTGGGGTCGGCGCCAATAATTGTGGCGTCAAATGTTCGTTTGTCGTTTAGCACAACTTCAATGCTGTCGGCACCGTCAATAACGTGATTGTTGGTTATGATGTACCCGTCTTTTGAGATTATAACGCCGGATCCGGAACCCATAATTGGCTGTGGCCTTTGCTTCAATTGCGGGCCAAAAAAGTAGTCGAAGAAAGGATTTCCAAATGAGAAACCGGACTGCACTGCCATTGATTTGGTCTTTACGTGAACCACCCCATGTACGGTCATCTCAGCGGCATACGTAAAATCGGTTTGCTGCCCTGCACTGGTTGTAAATGATGCTAAGGTATAGGGTGTGCTTGTGGTGGTTGAGGTAATGGCCTGTGGAGTGTCCTTAACCACGGTACGGCCTAGTGTAAAAACGATTAATCCTCCTATCATAGAGTAGAGGATGGGATAAACTATATTTTTTGCTTTCATGACAAAATTGGTTTTAATGTTTATGACCTATTAACGGTCAAACATTATACCTTATGATTCTCAACACTATTCAATTAACACATGTTAACAGAGTGGCCGACTTTTTTACATCC
>CAZKPD010000172.1:0-4914 GCA_964554585.1 uncultured Rikenellaceae bacterium | reverse complement strand
TTATGGTAAAGCCTTGTTCTCAGCTGAATGCGACCGGTTCCACCCCCCAGCTGAATAAACTCATCAAAAGTACTATAGCTGCCTATCCCCTGTAAATATTTTACGCCAAACGTATTACTCCAATCGGGCCGATTACCCAGGTTGATAGAACCACCTAGACCTCCGCTCTGTTGTGCTATGGAGGCTGAACCATGTTGCAGGGTTAAATCGTCGATAATGTAAACGGGAATTAACGAAAAATCTACCATCCCAAGCATAGGGCTGTTGATGGGCAATCCGTTCCAGTTTACCTGAGTATGCGAGGAGGCTGTTCCTCGAAACGATGCAGTTGCCAATGCCCCCCGACCATGATCCTTAATAAAAACTGATGTGTGTTCCGAAAGTAGGTGGGAAAGGGAAAGGGTTGCTTTTTGCTGTAGAATAAGCGTATCCACTTGAGTCTCCTTCATGCCGGCACTCTCTTTTTTAAAAATGCGTTTGGCAACAATCTCCACCTCTTCAATCTGAAGAGTTGTATCCTGTATCCCCTGCGCTAAAGCGGTAAAGGTTACAAATAGTAGAAAGCCGACAACGAAAAACTTACGCACCTTTACTCCCCTTTTATAAATCGTAACGTTTTGGAATAGTTTTCCATGTTAATTCTTAACAGATAAGCACCCTCGGGTAAATGCCCTACACTGATTGGTTGTTCGCCATTATAATTTCTAACCCCCAAAACCTTTACCCCGGTAACACTAAACACCTGGAGGGTTGCCATCTTAGCTCCGCTAACATATAGGTAGTCTATGGCAGGATTTGGATAAAGATTTAATTCAATCAAACCATTGTTACTTACTGATGATGAGCCTTCATACAGCAAATAAGTGGTTGCTGTAGTGCTTATTTCAGGCCTTTGTTGCAGAGAGGCAGTAATGGTTACCTCCCCCGAAGCGAAAAAGAAGAGCATTTTGTCAGTATCAACATGCGCCTTGTCAAGGCTGGTGGTCCAAGAAATGCTCTTTTCGGGTGTTCTTCTGCCCTGATGATAAGCCCAAGCTTCCAGCTGAAACTGTTCACCCCTAATCGTATCGGGCAACGATTTAATAACCACCATATCCAGCTCTCCGCTAATGGCAGGATTGGGCTCCACAACACAAGCACCCGTAATCTCTGTCGACACCTCGCCCAACCATCCGGCATTGGCTAGTACGGCGCTTTGTACCTTTACAAAGTGGATTACGTCCAAGTCAACATAGTTGCCGTTATGGTCAACTGCCCAGCTGATATCAAATCCATCTGCCCCGGCATTTTCTATTTCTGTGGTATAGGGATTGTCGGGTACAGTATACGGAGCCTGCCCTCTGGCAGTGTTATCGGCATAGCCAAAGGCTTTTCGTTTTGACCCGATATTGGTTGACGAATTTTGGTACACCTCATCCTCAATCCTTGTGCCCACAAGGGTATATTGATCGGAATCCACCTGTGGAAAAAGTTCGACCAATGGGTAGTAAGGTTGGGTATGAAAACTATTTGCATATATAATACCCGAATTACCCAGATTATCAAACCATGAAACATCTGTGGCCACGTCCATGTTGGGATTAATATAGGTAACCTCGTAATCTTTTAGGGTGGATGAAAAGAAGTAGTCGCTTCCGGCTAGCTCGTACCACGTATCATCGGGCAAACCGTTGCCGTTCTCATCCTTCATAACCCACACTATACCCTGCTCGGACATGGTGCTAAGCGCATTGCCAAAAATCGTAAAATCAATTCCATAAGGATTGTCCGGGTGATCCTGAACCGGTTGCTGAAAGCTGAAAATGACATAACCCCCAAAAGCACCCAGGCTCATAGAGCCTGTTACCCCTCCAATTAGTGAGTTGGCGGACTCGGGAACACCCCAGGGAGAACTGTTAATATACTGCCCGGGTGCAGGCGTATACTCATAAACCTGATGGATGTACTGCGCTTGGACGCTAGCAAAAGTCATCAAACCAAGCGCTAACCATAAAAAATGTTTTTTCATACTCGCTACCCTTTATATCAAATGATTACATCAACCTACACCGATCTAATGCACACGTTTTGCCGATAACCTACAAATCTTTATGCACAATCAACTTGCTGAAATACGGCTAAGCAATAAGTTTGCATCTTTCTGTAAAACAAGAAGATAAGGCTGTTAGATTGAAGTTTACCATTCATCTTTAAAAAGAATTTAAAATGGCAACTTGCGGGATAAAAAAGAAAACTAAAGGGAGGAATTTTGATGCTCACTCGCCTTTCACCCGAAAGCCACAAATATGATTCGGCAGGTCTTCTGACTTACTCCGGTTTTACCGCCTTCCCATCGGCCGAAAGCGGACAGTGGCATACTGGGTAAAACCATTTAAGGAGTTTACAGCTACGGGGATAGTTCCTGATTTTCACAGGATTCCCTTTTAATCGTAATGAACCGAATTCGAAGACAAAGTAAGCTATTATTTTTGACAGTCACACACTACTTCTCAATGCCATATGTGTTATCGGCTGAACATTCCTCTTTTCCGTATAAATCTGCATAAAAATACCGCCCGTAGGGGGTTTAGTTTTTAAAGCATTCTATTCAAAAAGGAAACTCAGGTCATCACCTGGATTATACTCTCCAGGGGTTTCGCCATGCTTAAAAATACGTGCTGGTTTGGGACCCAACAGCTCTATTTCACCTGCCTCAATATGCAGCATCGACCCCTCTCGGAGACCAACCACGTATGAAAAGGGATCCATGGTGATAAATTCTTCAATACGCTCCTCTCGGGTCTCACCTGCATGACCATCGGGATGACCGTCCAGATAGTGAGGATTGATTTGAAAGCGAACAAGATTAAACCCGCTAAAGCTGTCGGGCTCTACAATAGGCATATCGTTAGTAGTACAAATTGTGGGGCAGGCTACATTTGCCCCTGCACTCCATCCCACATAGGGCATCCCCTCAAGCACCCTCAAACGAACTGTGTCAATAATATTGAGCTGCTGAATGGTTTTAAGTAGCTTAAACGTATTCCCTCCACCCACTACTAGGGCTTCTGATTCATTTATAGCTTTTATATGGTCCTTTTGCCTGTGAAGCGATTCGACCCTTATGCCCATTTCGTCAAACCGTTTTTGGACCATTTTCTCGTACTCATCAAACGAAAAGGATACAGCAGCATAAGGTAGGAATGTTACCCTCTTTATTCCTTTTAGTACTTGTTCTATCTGATTTTTGGGATGTTGCAAGTACTCTTCTCCAGCATTTGTTGAGTTGGAAATAAGTAGAAGTTTCATGATTTTATACGTTTTCTCTCACTTTTTGGATAGTAAAATATAGATCATAGGGTTCATCAACCGAGTTACTCCAGCTTTCGATAGTACTTCGGATAATTTCGCGCTGGGTTTCTTCCGGTTTATGAAGCAATAGTTTTAGGGTTTTATGAATTATTTCGACCAGAGAGATGTAGTTGGCATTGATATTTTCCACAGCAGAAATAAGCATAAACAGCTGCTCTGCTTTTTCATACCCCACTTGTTCCCCAATGTTGGTGCTTCCATCAACCCTAAGCAAATCTTCTCCGGTACTCACCCAAACAACCGCCGTATTGCTGGCAACAATCTTCATTCCGTTAGAATAAACAACTGAACATAGGGAATAGTCATCGGTAGGGATATGAAGTTCCTCGCCCATTCTGGATACAGATTCGTTTATGAGCGTATGAAGTTCCCAATCATTGAACTGTGAAAAAGTATCTACATGACCATTTAGTGCATTAATTAACCTATAGGCAAGATAGTTTAAGGGCAGCTTTTGTGATACCACAACGAATTGTCCGGTAATTGATTTATATCGGTAATCAAAAAGACGTATGCTCTGCGAAGGCCTATCGGGCCAATGAATTTGATGGGTCACATGCGGTATAGGAATGGTGTGTAAGGCCGTTTCGTCGAGCTGCTTAATATTCTCATGAATGGTGTTGCTATATTCAGCCAGCCGCTGTTTCTTTTTCTGATTAAAAATAATCAGCACAACCCACAGCCCTACAAACAGAATGGCAAAGAGCGCGAGGGTAAGGATAAAAAGCTTGCTCTGCTGCACTTTTTGCGACAGGTAGGTGAGCTCACTCTGCTGCTGCTCCGATTTATGCTTCAGCTCGCTTCGATTCAGGGTTTCGTTCAGCTCAATATTCATGAGCGAATCCTTTAGCTCCACGTACTGTTTATGATGCTCAAGCGCCATGGAGTAGTTGTTGGTAACCTCATAAATTAGGCTCAGCTGTAGATGACACCTTTTTAGCGTTTCTAAGTGCTTGATTTCCTCCGATATTTGTTGGGCTCTTTTAAGATACAGCAAAGCATCACTATACTGTTTAAGCTTATAGTACACATACCCCACATTAGACAATGCATGAGCCAATCGCGATTTGTTTCCGATATCACTAAATACCTTAATGGCTTTTTGATGAAACTCCAAGGCCTGCTCATAGTCATGGTCTTTGGCCAAAAGCGATCCAATATTATCGTTGATAATAGCCACACCCATGGCAATGTTTAGCGAATCGTAAATATCGGCAGCCTCTTTGTACCATTTTATAGCCTCTTGGTGTTGGTAAAGCTCCACCAATGAAGCGGCTATATTATTGGCCGAACCGGCCATGGCAAAGGGAATACGATTAGCTTTACTGATCTCGTAGTAAGAGGTGAAATGTTCTATTGCTTTTGGATAATCTTCTTGGTAAAAAAAGATTTGTCCAATATTGTTGGATGTCATTCCAATACCTGAAGAATCGCCGATCTTCTCATACTCCTCACGGGCTAAAAAGAAGTTTTCTAACGCTTTTTGGTATTTTCCCCAAGCCTTATAGACCACTCCAATACTATTGGTTACATCACCTATCCCCTTGGAGTCGTTATGGATTT
>CAZKPD010000171.1:0-4952 GCA_964554585.1 uncultured Rikenellaceae bacterium | reverse complement strand
AAATTGGTTTTAATGTTTATGACCTATTAACGGTCAAACATTATACCTTATGATACTCAGTATTATTCAATTAAAACATGTTAACAGTAAAGCCGACTTTTTTACATCCCTTAGCAGTACACCTGCTAAAATTGCAGTAGGGCGTAATCGTATAATCTGCCTATCCAGTAGAATAGGCAGAAATGTAGAGCCAAAAAAAGCTGCCAATGGGCAGCTTTATAGGGTTCGCAATAAATGCTGACGAATATCTATTTTACAGAATCAACGATAGCTTTAAATGCTTCGGGATGGTTCATGGCCATATCGGCAAGCACCTTACGATTAAGGGCGATGCCTTTCTCGTTGATTTTACCCATAAACTCAGAGTATGACATCCCGTACTGGCGGGCACCTGCGTTAATACGCTGGATCCAAAGCGCTCTGAATTCACCTTTTTTCTTTCTGCGGTCACGATAGGCGTATTGTAACCCTTTTTCGTAAGTGTTTTTGGCAACGGTGTGCACATTACGACGTGAAAGGAAGTTTCCTTTTGTTTGCTGAAGGAGTTTTCTTCTTCTCTCCCTCGAAGCAACCTTATTAGCTGAACGTGGCATAATTAATTGTTTTACGAATGGTTAGCGTTTCACTGCTGAAAACTTTTGGCTAAATCATTCTAGTGTTAAAAAATAAATAGTTAAATAAGTGAAATTTAGTTTACTTAAGCCCCAATAGCTTCATTATGTTATTGGTGTCAGCCTTACTCACCAAGCCGGTTTGCGTCAGATTACGCTTTTGCTTAGTGGTTTTGTGAGTAAGGATATGGCTCTTGTAAGCGTGCTTCCGCTTGATCTTCCCTGTTCCGGTAAGTGCGAAACGCTTTTTTGCACCGGAATTTGTTTTTACTTTAGGCATTCTCCTTTTATGTTTAGTTAAAAAAATCTTATTTCTTTTTGCTTGCTTTAGGGCTAATGAACATAATCATTCGTTTCCCTTCTAGCTTGGGTAGCTGTTCTACTTTTCCAAACTCTTCTAAATCTTGTGCAAAACGCAGCAATAGAATCTCACCCTTGTCTTTAAATAGGATTGAACGACCCTTAAAGAATACAAAGGCCTTAACCTTTGCTCCATCAGCAAGAAACTTTTCAGCGTGCTTGAGCTTAAAATTGTAATCGTGATCATCAGTATTGGGGCCAAAGCGAACCTCCTTAACTATTACTTTCTGAGCGTTAGCTCTAATCTCTTTCTGTTTCTTCTTTTGCTGATACAGGAATTTTTGGTAGTCAATAATCCGACAAACCGGTGGATCGGCTTTTTCTGAAATCATAACGAGGTCGAGCTCAAGCTCATTCGCCAATTTACGCGCCTCATCTATGGACATGATTCCGCCTTCAATGTTGTCGCCAACCACTCTAATCACCTTTTCGCGAATCTGTTCGTTAATAAGGTGCTTGGACTCCTGTGCTGGTCCCTTTCTATAACCTGCTGCTGCTATGCTCTGTTCCTCCCTAAATAGTTAGTATTCAAATATCTTTTTACTCTTGACGATTGGTTAGCTGGCTAACTTCCTGAAAGATTCTCTCCTTAAATTCTTGAAGCGTTACCTGCCCTTCATCGCCTTTTCCTTGTACTCTGACGGAGATTTTCTCTTCTTGTTCCTCCTTCTCTCCAACGATTAGTAGGTATGGGATTCGCTTTAACTCATTGTCCCTTATCTTTTTACCTATCTTCTCGTTTCTTTCGTCAATCAGGGTGCGAATATCGGAATTATTTAGGAAATCGGCAACTTTTTTTGCGTAATCGTTATACTTTTCGCTAATGGGAAGTACCACGGCCTGATCGGGGGCTAACCATAACGGGAATTTTCCGCCTGAATGCTCAATGAGCAGGGCTACAAATCGCTCCATAGATCCAAAGGGTGCCCTGTGAATCATGATGGGGCGATGCCTTTTATCGTCGGCACCAATGTACTCCAAATCAAATCGTTCGGGGAGGTTATAATCTACTTGTATTGTGCCTAGCTGCCATTTTCGGCCAATGGCATCCTTAACCATAAAATCTAACTTAGGACCATAAAAAGCAGCTTCGCCCACCACAGTTACCGTTTCGAGCCCACGTATTTTCGCTGCGTCCACAATGGCTTTCTCGGCTTTTTCCCAATTCTCGTTGCTGCCGATGTACTTCTCCTTATCATTAGGGTCGCGAAGCGATATTTGTGCGGTATAGTCTTTAAAATCAAGTGTTCTAAAGATATAAAGCACAATGTCGATTACTTTGATAAACTCTTCTTCCAGCTGATCGGGGCGGCAGAAAATATGCGCATCATCCTGAGTGAATCCGCGAACGCGGGTTAACCCGTGCAACTCGCCGCTCTGCTCGTACCTGTACACTGTGCCAAATTCGGCCAGACGCACCGGTAAGTCCTTATAGGAATGAGGTTTGGCTTTATAGATTTCGCAATGGTGCGGGCAGTTCATGGGTTTTAGTAAGAACTCCTCATCCTCATTGGGCGTATGGATGGGTTGAAAGGAGTCTTTTCCATACTTAGCATAGTGACCCGAAGTTACGTAAAGCTCCTTTTGGCCAATATGGGGCGTGATTACCGGATCGTACCCATACTCTTTCTGCACTTTTTTTAGGAATTGCTCAAGTCGCTCGCGTAGCTGTGCTCCTTTAGGGAGCCATAGGGGTAACCCTTGACCCACCTTGGAGGAGAAGGTAAACAGCTCCAGCTCTTTCCCAACCTTACGGTGATCACGTTTTTTTGCCTCTTCGAGCATAACCAGATACTCGTCCAGCTGTGCTTTCTTTGGGAATGATATGCCGTAAACTCGGGTTAGCTGCTTATTCTTTTCGTCACCACGCCAGTATGCCCCGGCAACGGAAAGTAGTTTAAATGCTTTGATATATCCGGTGCTAGGCAAGTGGGGGCCACGGCACAAATCGGTGAAATTGCCTTGGGTATAGAATGAGATAGTGCCATCGATAAGGTCATTTATGAGCTCCACCTTATAAGGATCTCCCTTAGATGTATAGGTCTCAAGCGCTTTTGCTTTGGAAATCTCATGGCGAACAATGGATTCGTTGGATTGCACAAGCTCTTGCATCTTTTTTTCAATTTGCAGAAAATCGCTATCTGAGATGGTGTGCTCGCCAAAATCGATATCGTAGTAAAACCCGTTCTCGATGCTGGGGCCAATGCCCAGTTTTACTCCAGGGTATAAATTTTCAATGGCTTGAGCCATGAGGTGCGCTGAGGAGTGCCAAAAGGCATGCTTTGCCTCATCATCTTCCCACTTGTGCAGCTTAATGGATGCATCGTTTTGGATGGGACGTGTGAGGTCCCATACTTCGCCGTTCACAGAGACAGATAATACCTCTTTGGCCAAACGGTCAGAAATGTTTTTGGCTATATCGTATCCGGTAACTCCGCTGTTAAACTGACGGATGTTGCCATCGGGGAATGTTATATTAATCATAGGTCTAGTGTTTAGTGAAAAACGGCTGCAAATTTAATCATTATTAGGCAGACTTGGATGCTATATTAATGATTTTAAAATAGTTTTTGTAAATAAGGATTTGATGTGTAAATTACATTTTATTCTAAAATGAGTAACCCCTCTTGCAAAATAAAGTTTAAATTTAAGGTCAAATTTTTCTCCTATGAAACGATTCATCCTCCTTTGCCTAACAATAGGCTTGCTTTCCTCTGTTCAAGGTCAACAGAGTAAAAGAGTTACTCTTGAAGATATCAATGTGCTGGGAACCTTTATGCCTGCAACAGTTCGGGGGATTACCCCGATGGCTGATGGAGAGCATTACTCCACCGTGAAACGGGGAGGGAAAATTGTAAAGCATAGCTATGCAACCGGCAAAGAGGTGGGTGTACTGTTTGATGCAGACAACCTTGGCATTGATGCGCTAAAAATGTTTGATAGTTACATGCTCAGCGGAGATGAGAAAAAAATGCTTTTAGCTACTGAGGTGGACTATGTTTATAGGCACTCTTTTAACGCTAGCTATTATGTGTACGACTTGGCTTCGCACAAAGTATCTCCTCTTTCCGATGAGGGTAAGCAGATGCAGGCGACTTTTTCGCCCGATGGGAGCATGGTGGCATTTGTGAGGGAGAATAACATATTTATTAAAGTGTTGGCCACCAATGAGGAAAGACAGATTACCTATGATGGTCTTTTTAACCATGTAATCAACGGGATGGCAGACTGGGTTTACGAAGAGGAGTTTCGTTTAACTTCGGGCATGCAATGGAGTCCCGATAGTAAAAAGTTGGCCTTTTACCGGTTTGATGAGAGCGAGGTGAGGCTTTACCATATGACTACGTATATGGGCGAGCTATACCCTGAGAATTACTCCTTTAAATATCCGAAAGCAGGAGAGAAAAACTCCGTAGTTTCCATTCATGTTTACAATGTTCTTTCCGAACAAACACGGACCATGGATGTGGGTAGCGATACTGACCAGTACATTGCACGCATAAAGTGGACGGTAAATTCTGACAAGCTCTGCATGGTTCGATTGAACAGGCTTCAGAATCGGGTTGATTTCCTTTTGGGTAACCCTCAAAATGGGGAGTCGAGTATACTCTATTCCGAGGCGAACAAGTACTATATTGAGGAACCTTCCGATAGCTATCCGTTGTTTACTGATGACGGGAAGTATTTTATAATTACCAGCGAGCGCGATGGGTTTAACCATCTTTACCTCTATGGTATGGACGGTAAATTTGTGAGGCAGCTTACCCGTGGTACCAGTGAGGTGATAGATGTGTTTGGACTTGATTTGCAACGAAAAAGAGTGTATTACCAAGCATACGATGGGTCGCCCTCTCAAACGGCAGTTTTTTATACCACGCTTGATGGCAAAACACGGGTAAAGCTATCGGAACAAAACGGGGCTAACTCTGCCAGCTTTAGCGAAGGGTTCAATTACTATATCCATTTCCATTCCTCAATTTC
>CAZKPD010000170.1:1168-5003 GCA_964554585.1 uncultured Rikenellaceae bacterium | reverse complement strand
TACGTTTAGCTTAGCATGTGGAGCTACCACGGCTATGCGGTTAATCTCATCAAGCTCAAAAAACTTTCCGGCAATCTTAATAATTGCCTTGGCGCCCAACTTTCGGCTCTCCATATTGGTTCCAAAAGTGATTAGATTATCAATTCGGTTTAAACCCAAAATGGTGATTACTTTAAACAGATTCTGGGCTGGGATATGATCGATAACCGTACCGTTCTCGATTGCGTTAACGCTTAATTTTTTCTCTTCTTTCATTGCTATGGGTATTTAATGGGTTATTTAAGACCTAAAACGGTAGCCATAATGGCCATACGGGTATACACTCCATTGAGCGCTTGGGTAAAATAGTACGCTTTTGAATTGGAATCCACATCGGTGTGAATCTCGTTTACCCTTGGTAGGGGGTGCAATACCCGCATGTTGTGTTTAGTGTTCTCTAGCATATAGTTACGTAAAACGTAAACATTTTTAACCTTCTCATACTCCAAAGGATCGGAGAAGCGCTCGCGCTGAACACGTGTCATGTAAATGATATCAGCCTTATCTAAGTTGTCATTCAAATCCAGCTGCTCGGTATATTTCAGTCCCATAGAATCGAGGTACATTTTATACTCCATAGGCATTTGCAGCTCTTTGGGAGAAACAAAGGTGAATGAAGCACCAAACTGGCTCATGGCCATTAACAGGGAATGCACCGTACGACCATATTTTAGATCGCCCACCAAAAAGATATTCAATCCTTCTAGAGTGCCCTGAGTTTTGCGAATGGAATAAAGGTCTAACAGCGTTTGGGTGGGATGCTGATTTGCCCCGTCACCTGCGTTAATAATGGGCACATGCGACACTTCGCTGGCATAACGAGCACTACCCTCAACGGGGTGGCGCATCACAATTAGGTCGGAATAGTTGGCTACGGTAAGGATCGTATCCTTAAGGCTCTCGCCCTTGGCTACCGATGAGTTTGCTGCCTCGGAGAAACCAATCACCCTACCGCCCAAGCGGTTAATGGCGCTCTCGAAGCTCAATCGGGTACGTGTTGAAGGCTCAAAGAACAGCGTGGCTACCACCTTATCCTGTAGCACCTTTTCATTGGGGTTCGCTTCGAACTCCGCTGCAAGGTCTAGTATCTTATAAATCTCCTCCTTGCTCAGGTCGTTAATACCAACCAAACTTTTGTTTTTCATACTTCCTCTTTTTTTGGGTTTACGTTATTTTGTTGTCTACAATAAATTATGTTCATAAAAATGCCTCGCATTGTACGAGGCAAATAGCTATTCAATCCGTAAAAACTCAACCATGGCAGAGTCTATTTTAGCAATCTTCTCTAAAACCATATCCTCTTTAGACTGCCTAATTCCTGCCTCTAAACGGCAAGCCGTATCAAACTCCTGATTAAGCACCCTAAGTTCCTCATCCTTAACTAATCGCATTACATCATTCATAGCCAAATAGGAAAATCGGATGGAATAAATGCTCTCAATAATTCGGGTTACCACCTCAGCGTTCTCTAATGCATCGGAGGCTGCAGAACGATAGGCATTTATGAGGCCCGAAACACCCAATTTAGTTCCGCCAAAATAGCGCACAACCACTATAAGGGTATTGGTAAGCTCTCTGCTCACAATTTGACCATGAATGGGCTTTCCGGCTGTGCTCGAGGGTTCTCCATCATCGTTGGCACGCCACACATCCCCCTTAAAACCTAGCACGTAGGCATAGCAGTGGTGTCGGGCATCATAAAACTCCTTTTTTAGCCCATCCACAATCTCTTTCACCTCCTCCTCGGTGGTAACAGGATGGGCATAGGCCGTAAACTTGCTGCCTTTTTCCCTGTAGTACCCCTCCGACTTTCGGGCTATAGTTTTATATGTATCCAACTGTTCCATATCAACTTAGCTGATGGCTAATACTCCAATTGCCAGTACCGAAAGTAAAATACCCGTCCAGTTTACCCTGGATGGGCGCTCCTTAAACAAGGCATAACCTATGAGTACGCTTAATGCAACAATCCCTATATTATTAATTCCAAAAACCACAGAACCAACGGCCTGCTGACCACTAACCAAGTGTTTGCTATTGAGCGCAAGCAGTAAAAAGTAAATAGAGCCAAAATTAGCAAGCCCCAGCAGCAGACCCAGCCCCCATGTTTTAATCTGCCCCATTCCCTTTAAAGCGCTTTTCCTAAAGGGTAAAATTATCAACCCTATCAAAAGGGAAAAGGTAAAGGCAACAGCAGAAAAGACTGACGCAAGATTGGGAGTGATATAATCCGACTGAGCAAATTTTATGACAGAATCAACAACCCCAATTCCCAAAAAGAGGGAAAGGGGAAGAAGCAGCGCCTTTGAGCTAACCGATTGTTGAGGTTTTGTATAAACTGTAAGATAAACTGCCACAAATGCTAGAATAATTCCAATGACCTTGAGCACACTTAAATGGTCATGGGCATCGTACCAAATGGAAAAGGCGATGGGAAAAATGACCGACATTTTAACCGCCACTGTTGTAACAGCTACACCGGATTGTTGGGTGCTTTTGGCAATCCCAAAAAGCATTATAATAAAAAGCAAACCAATCAGCAATGCAATGGGTAACCACTCAAACGACAAGATTTTTGAAACGGAAAGGCTACTATTGCTCAAAAAAAAACCTGCTAGGCAGGCAACAATATAATTAACAATAATAGCGCTAAGGTTCTCAACGCAAAAGCGTTCTATGAACTTAAACAGCACAAAGACGGAGACAGAAGATAGAATACTTAAGAACAGAAAAATCATTCTTTAATGTTTTGCCAAAATTAGCCGTTTTTCGTTGTATAAAAAAGGTGCGAACAACTATTTCGGCCCATTTAGCTAAAAAGTTATCAACAACAGAAACAGCCACTAAAAACGACCATTCATTACCAATAGATAATCAGCCATAAGCAAAAAGACCAAAAGGAAATCTGCTTTTTGCCACCCCAAGGCGTTAAACACAATGGTGATTGCCATAAATACCAATACCAAAACACGGTATACTCCCAATTGCGTGGTGGGTTGTTTGCGGTACCTAAAAATGGTATACACTCTGTACACAAGGTATGGTGCAAAGGCAAAATAGAAAATAATCCCACCCACGTAGTGAAAGAAATAGCGAACAACTCCGGCCAACAGCACCAGCACTGCCGTATATAAGATTATTGTTCGTTCGGTAAACTTTATCTTTAACTTAAACATGGGCACAGGCTTAACGATTGGTAAAAATAGGATGTTACAGTTAAAACACAAGATAAACATTTATATTATCGGATTACGAAAAATCGCATTGCTAATTTGCCACAAGCATTAACCATACCCACCGGAAATCCGTCATTACGAATATTCATGCTACAGAATACAGATTGTCCGAATCCCAATGCAAAGTTAATGATTGTCATAAAACATGAAAAAAGGGAGTGGTAATCATGCTTTAATTTCTACCTTTGAAAGATATTATTAACTACAAAAAACAGTTATTATGCAACAGCTTGACTGGGGTAATTTACCCTTTGGTTATATGAAAACCAACTATAACATTCGCTGCACCTTTAAGGATGGGAAATGGGGCGAACTCGAGGCAACCGACTCCGAATACATACCACTTCACATTGCAGCAACTAGTCTACACTATGGTCAACAGGCTTTTGAGGGCATGAAAGCTTATCGTGGAAAGGATAACAAAATCAGACTTTTCCGTTGGGAGGAGAACGCCAAGCGTCTACAATACTCTGCCGATGGTATTTTTATGGAGAAAGTTCCTACTGATCTTTTCTTACAAGCCGTTACCAAGGCTGTTAAAATGAACGCCGATTTTGTCC
>CAZKPD010000170.1:0-1158 GCA_964554585.1 uncultured Rikenellaceae bacterium | reverse complement strand
CTGGTGCATCGTTATACATCAGACCTTTGCTGTTCGGTTCAAGCGCAGAGGTAGGTGTTAAACCTGCAAGAACCTATACTTTTATTGTATTCGTTACCCCCGTGGGACCATACTTCAAAGAGGGTTTCAACCCCACCAAGATTGCCATAGTTCGCGACAGCGACCGTGCGGCACCCCTTGGAACCGGAACCTATAAGGTAGGTGGAAACTATGCGGCCAGTCTTCGCGGAACCATTAAGTCGCAAAAAGCAGGCTATAGCGCGCCCATGTACCTTGACGCTGTTGAAAAAAAGTACATTGACGAAATTGGTGCAGCCAACTTTTTTGGGATTAAAGGCAACACCTATATCACTCCCCAATCATCTTCTATCTTGGCTTCAATCACCAATAAGAGTCTGATTACCATTGCCGAAGATTTAGGCTTTAAGGTAGAGCGTCGTCCTGTTCCTGTGGACGAGCTAGACAGTTTTGATGAGGTGGGTGCTTGCGGTACCGCAGCTGTTATTTCGCCCATTGGTGAGATTAACGACTTGGAAACCGGCAAGGTATATAAGTATTGCAAAGATGGCCAAGCAGGTCCTATTTCGAAAAAACTATACGAAACCCTCGTGGGAATCCAGTATGGCGACATTGAGGACAAGCATGGTTGGGTAACAATTATTGACTAATCCATCCGACTACGCATTACAAAAAAAGGGGCACTCAATGTTTGCCCCTTTTTTATTGATATCTACTGACTTATCGGTTACAGCTCCGGATAACCATCAACGGGTCGGGCCTCCCCTGCATCCTTTCCCGAAAGCTTCTCAAAAGCATGTACTATATACTTAACCAGCTTATGTCGAATAATATCCCGCGAATCAAAATAGATAATGGCCAACCCCGGAATCGTTTTCAATAGCTTTAGCGTAGGTACCAAACCCGAATCCTCTTTCCTAGCCAGGTCAATCTGAGTTATATCTCCGGTAACAATAAACTTGGCGTTATTCCCCATTCGGGTTAAAAACATCTTCATCTGGTTCATACTGGTATTTTGGGCTTCATCCAGAATCACAAAGGCGTTATCGAGGGTTCGTCCACGCATATAGGCTAGGGGCGCAATTTGTACCGTACCATCCTCCATATAATCGTTCAACTTTTTTGCCGGAATCATATCAT
>CAZKPD010000169.1:0-5019 GCA_964554585.1 uncultured Rikenellaceae bacterium | reverse complement strand
GGTTTAGCCATTCACGCCATCGCCGGCTCGCTCCCGATTAATCGGGATTTCCCTTACCCACGCTCCGTGGGGCGTGCGCCCCAGTTTGTTTTTTTTCCATAGCCCAACCGCCCACGGGGCGACTAGCTGCGTGGCAAGCTGAAAGCCCGTGAGTGAGAACGCATAAAACCTATCTAAAAAGAAGTTTAAAGATTTCTTTCAGAAAAATGTGGCTACGCTGTAAAAAAACCCGGACTTGCCGGGCTTTTAATATTTAATCATAATACATTAATCATATAAAAACTTCACAAAATTGGTTTTATCCCAATAATAAGCTTTGCTTATACTTTCTCTCAAGTCATCAACTATTATTCCGTCATTAGGGACTTTGATTGTTTCATCTATTGCCTCCCATTTCCCTTTAGGTTCAATTGCAATTTTAAGATCTTTAATTTCACCTTTCCAAATTCCAAAACAATCAATTAAATAATGCACTACGTTATTATTGACTACACTAAAAGAAAAAAGACAAACCTTATTATTTTTATCTCTCAAAAGCAACGCATAATCATTAATTTTATCTCCGTTAAAGTCAGACACACAACCTAAGGATTGTTCCTTGTACTTCTGCAAACAATAAGAGCTACTATCTGCGTTAAATTCTACAATGAAATTATAATCGGACATAGAATCTTGCACATAATGGTAAATAATTGATGCCTGATTATAATCTACACTATCATTAGATGCTTGACCTTGGCATTGCTGAAAAGCAATTAATAAAATAAAAAATAATCGCATAATCTTACGGTTTTATATAGGTTATATGTCCATGGTGCCCATGTCCTCCAATTTTCTTTCCATTAACTTTCATTGGATATATAGTATTCTTTATGTTACCTGTAGGTCCTGAACGAATCTTAAAGCTCCATACATTTTTCTGATTAGAAATGTAATTCTTTGTAAAACCCCATTCTCCAGCTTTTTTAAGAAAATAACCATTATTCCAAGCATCAAATCTCTTATCACTCGCATAACCCTGATAACTTTGTCCATCTTTATCCAAATATCTGTAATCCACACATACTCCCGAATAACCTTTAGGCCCCCCATGTGTATTATGGTCTCCTCCTGGTGCTGTACCATTTGCAGCAGACATATCTCCAAAGTCCACATTAAACCCTTCTATTACATTAGTCATTTCAGTTGTTAGTCCAAATAATGCAGCTGCTGCATCAGCTTTCAAATAGTGGTCACCTCCTTCATCTTCTGGTCCGTAACGCCCAAAACCATGACCACTTGCAGGGAATTTCACCAAACTATATTCGCTAATGTCTAACGTTGTAGTAGTGGCTTCATCGCCGTTTACAATAACATATGTATGACTTTCACTATCCTTAACGGAAATTCTATCTATTGTCTGATTTTTAATATTTATATTGAAAGTATCCAACCCCATATAATCGATGTACTTGATCGGGTTGTTGGCAGCATAAACAAACCCAGACTGGGAATGGTTCTTCTCGGCTAATGGGTCCACCGTGTGAAACCTCCCCAGGGTTGGATCATAAAACCTTGCCCCATAGTCGTACCAGTCGAAGCGCACCCCGCCGGCGAAGGCCTTATCCTGCTGCTCCTTGCCGTTGTAGAGGTACTTGTTGTATCCGGCATCAATGCGGGCCGGGGTGTGGCGCATGCCGAAGGGGTAGTAGTCTGACTGCTGACAGCTCCTTGTTCAAAACTCCAAAGAACGATAGGGCTAAGGTAATGATATTTTTGGTTAAAAGTGGTTTTTTACGGGGCGTTGCTCCAGACCCCACCTACTTTTTGGGGGGTCGCTTTTTCTATTCCGTAAAACCTAACTTGGTTTCAATCTAGTAGTCTCGTCCTAACAGTGGTTATATAATCCAATCGGAAATTTTATCACAAATAACCCAACCTTCATTACTTTTTTTAACTAAAACAAATTGACCATAACCGCACTCTGATTTTGTATAGCAGAAGAAACTAAAATTAAAGATACCCCTTTGAAACTCTTCATCGAATAAGATTCTAGAAAATATAATGTGCCCCAATAATAGAACATTTGTAGAGTCACTATAATGATTATTACTATCTTTAAATGAAGAAGATAGTGGAATCAGTTTAACCCCTGTTAAGTTTAATTTTGTTACATTGAAATGATTTGTTTTATGTAGTTGTGAACTCTGGTGTTTTTCAATAATTTTTTTAAAACCAACATGTTCTTCCGTAAGTATACTATAAAGATTATTATAATCTGTTATCTCTATTGCAACTAAAGAGTCTTTAACAAAAAGTATTTTTTGTACTGTATCCATTCTGTTTATGTAGTCACTAAGTTTATTCAAATAATCTATACTATCTGATTTATTACTTGATGGTGGTTTTACAGGAACTATCCCGTATTCAACGTTAACTAATTCATCAATTATATCATTTAAAACCATCAATTCAATATTCTCGGGTTTATTTTCGTTATAACTACACGAAAAGAAACTTGACAAAACGATAATGTAGCAAAAAAAATAGAAAAACTTAACCTTATTCATTATTTTAATTTAATTATTAACCCAATCTGAACCGTTCCACACATAAGTACCTGTTTCCAAACTCTCAAAATTGTTTAAAAGATTATTGAAACCATCTTTCTTTTTCTTGTTTTCCTCTTTTTTTTCACGTTCTTGTTCCTTCTGGCTTCTATAATCTTTTAAGTACTCTCGGGCATCTCTCATATCCTCAATGGATCTCCCATAAACCCAATCTTCAAAGGCATTTCCCATTTCATATATATCCGAAGATTTTCCGTAGGCTAAATGTTCTCCATGATGTACATATTCATGTAATAACTTCTTTATGACTAATATTATTGCTGCATCAATATCACTTCCAACTGCATTTTCTAATTCCATTACAAGACTTTTATCTAGCATTATGGTCTGCGTTTTAGGATCGTAAGCACCATTACATGATAATCCTTTAACTATTAAGTCATTTACAATAACTACTCTTGGTCCTTTGCCATAAACAAAGTCTTTCTTAATTTGAGGATTTGATAAACTACCATAATGATTTAGGCCTCGCATTATCCTCTGATTTGATAAAAGGTCGCCAATGGTGTGTTCTAAGTAATGAGCCAATCTTGAATACTGCTGCGCATTATCTAATTCAAAACGTCCCTCTGCATCAAGGAAACGAATTGGATTATTAAACCCATACCTATAAGGCGTCCAACTATAGGCCATTTCAACGGATGGATCCACACTGTGCCACCTCCCTATTTGCGGGTCATAAAACCTTGCCCCGTAGTCGTACCACCCCAGCTGTAGGCCGTTAAGGGGGTAATTCTGCTGCTCCTTGCCGTTGTAGAGGTACTTGTTGTAGCCGGCATCAATGCGGGCTGGGGTGTGGCGCATGCCAAAGGGGTAGTAGCCCTGCTGCTGCCATACCAGCTCCTTCTTCAAAACTCCAAAGAACGATAGGGCTAAGGTAATGATATTTTTGGTATAAGTAGTATTTTTTGCGGGGCGCTGCCCCAAACCCCACCTCCTTTTTGGCATTGCCCCAAAAAGGAGGCAAAAAAGGCTAGGGAAAAATAGGCTTCTCCCCGCTCTGACCAAACCGATCACGGAGCGGCTAACTGACAGCCCGTGAGTGAGAACGCAAAACCCGCCTTTTTGGGGTGGGTTTCGCGGTTCCTATGAAGTAAGGCACAACTTCGTTTCAATTGGACAGCCTCGGTTAACGAGGGGTAAACTTTTCAGTTCTTATAGTTCCATCATAATATTCTAATATTTTGATTTTCTTTATTATATTATATTGCACATTCAGATAAGGTTCATATTCAGGACCCGTAAAAAAAATTAATTCTTCTTCATAATTAGTGGAATTAACAACTTTTTTTGCATTGTTAATTAAAGTTGAGTCCTTTGAAATCAAAAATTCAAGTATGATTTTCTGCTTTACATTGTTGTAATTATATAAAATCAATGGAATAGCTTTATAAGTACCAATTGTAACTATGTTGGTAGAATCATCCTTATTTCTAATTTGGCTGTACAGATGTTCTAGGCTGTAATTTTCAACTATTAATTCTTTATTTGATTTAAAGACTATCATTATTGCCTCTGGGTTATTATTATTCATATTAGAGTATTCTAGCAGATAGTCGTCTATAAAAGGGTTTAGCTTTATTTCGCTCACAAACTGTGTTTTAATAGCAAAGCATGATTGATTTATTATTAATAAAGCAATCATACTTTTAATAAGCTTGACCTGGATATACTTTTTGTGCATCATATCTATTTATTATTTGAAATGCGGGTCTGTATACTCCCCTCAATATTGGTTGACCTTTGCTATTTATAGGTTTATTAACAGCATTTCTGGCATCTCCCGTTAACGGTAATTTAACTTCACCAGTAGTCTTATCATAACCAGAAGGCATTGTACTTTTTGGATGACTATGATTAATCTCTGATACAGATTTACCGTTTACATCGTACAATCCTAGTGCAATTTCAGTTGCATGTACAGCTGCGGTTTCTTTTTGATTAGCTATTGCTGATTTTTCCTCACCCTCAGCATTAGTATAATTTATTAGAGCGTGCTTAACTTCTGACTTGCCTGCAATCAATTTAAAAGCATCTTTAGCCTTATCTTGATCATTTATTTCAATAACTTGAAAATCGACTCCAGTGTTTGAAGACAGATTTCTTAGTGTTGCATTTTCTCCAATCTTTTGAGTTTTATCTGTTCTATTTCCATTTTCATCCATTATTACTACAACATCTTCACCTTCTTTGTCAACTTGTTTAATTTCACCATTTGGATAAACTAAAAACTCATCATAATTCATCCCATTCGTGTCTAGAAAGCGAATGGGATTGTTGCCTGAGAAGTGGTAGGGGCTATGCCTTAAATACTTCTCCGCCAGCGGGTCCACACTGTGCCACCTTCCCAGCGTGGGGTCATAAAACCTTGCCCCGTAGTCGTACCAGTCGAAGCGCACCCCGCCGGCGA
>CAZKPD010000168.1:1996-5042 GCA_964554585.1 uncultured Rikenellaceae bacterium | reverse complement strand
CCCCATCACTGTCATCGGACAGCTTATAAGAATCCATGGGAGTTTCGGGCCAAACCAAAGTACGTGTGTTGGTTTGTGCCTTCACGGCACCAATACATAATATAAGGAGTATGAACAGATAAAGAGCGCGAAATCTTCTCATTATTTTTTTTATTTTCACTAAAAACAGTAAGTTTACTTTACCTTAACAGGTATACATAAAAGAACGCCTAAGGTATCATTTTATTTTACTTTTTTTGTATCACAAATGCGTTCATCACCGTAAAACTAAAAATTGAAGTATTAACACAATTTAATAGATAAAACCAAGTTTCACAGTAAACCCTAACAGCCGATAGAGCAAACAAATGAGATTCTGCAAAAATAGACAATTCCTAATTCTTGTACTTGTGATTCTTGTGCAGCAGAATGTCTTCTCGCAGGATATGAGTTTTTCGCAGCCATTCTCTAATCAGCTCTATCTTAACCCTGCATATACCGGCCACCCAAAGTATAAGCGAATGCATCTATCCTATCGCAACCAGTGGCTAATGGCTAAATCTCCTTTTATGACCTATGGGTTTAGCTATGACAATTTTTTTATTGAACAGAATAGCGGCTTAGGGGTAAGCATCATCAATGACATGCAGTCGTTAGGTGTTATAAACAACCTTAATGCCAACGTTTTATACTCATATACCTTCCGAGTTGCCTATAACCTGCAGATTAGAGCAGGGATTCAGGCAGGAGGTATTCTTAAAACGCAGAATGTGCGAAACCTTATTTTCCCTGATATGGTAACCCCCGATGGAGGGATTGAGGGTTCTCCCGGCTTTACTGGACAGGTAAAAGTAGCCCCCGATTTTGGCACCGGAGTGCTTGCCGAATGGGATCAATTCTACGGAGGCATTGCTGTTCACCATCTTTCACAACCTCGTATTGCGGGCTCTAAGTTAGATCCGGTTGTTATTCACCGAAAATATACTGCACAGGTGGGTGCCGCTTTCAATCTCTACAAAAGGTATCTATACCGTAAAAAGCTTATCCTCTCCCCTAACATTATCTATCAGCAGCAGCTGGATGTTAAACAGCTGGGAGTAGGAATTTATTTACGTCACCATAATTTGGAGTCGGGGTTATGGATCAAAGAGCGAATCGGATTTTACAACCATTCTTTTGTCTTTTTATTCGGATATCATAACGAAGACTTCTCATTTGCATATAGTTACGACTTTAGTATATTCGAAAATCAGTTTAGGGGATTAAAAACTTCATCGCATGAGGTAACCTTTTCGCGGTTTTATGAGTATAAGAAGCGGACAAGAAAAAAGATGAGGGCCGTAGAAAGCCCCACTTTTTAGTTTTTTATTGATTTAAAGTGAAACTAATTACAATTATTTCTATATTTGAAGTTGGAAATCAGATGACATCAAAGGAAAAATCATCAACTATGAGATTAAAATTCAGCTTTCTAGGAATGCTGCTCATTGGAGTAGTAGCCTTTTCGTCGTGCAGTAAAAGTTCAGGTGTTTCATCCACAACCGGATGGAACTATAACGATCCGAACCATGGAGGTTTTGAGGTGGTAGAGAAATACTCACCAAAAGCAGGTCCGGGCTTGGTTTTTGTTGAGGGCGGTACCTTTATTATGGGTCGTGTTGAACAGGAGCTAATGTACGACTGGAACACTATTCCTCGCAGGGTTACCGTAGCCTCATTTTACATGGACGAAACCGAGGTAACCAATAAGGACTATCGTGAGTACCTATTCTGGCTTCGCAGGGTATATGTATCCTATCCCAATGTGTATAAACAAGCACTTCCGGATACCCTGGTTTGGAGAAGTCCGCTAGGTTTTAACGAGCCTTACGTAACCAACTATTTTCGCCATCCCGCCTACAACGATTTTCCAGTTGTTGGTGTGAGCTGGGTACAGGCAAACGACTACGCACTGTGGAGAACTGACCGGGTAAACGAAATGATTCTGGTTAAAGAGGGATACATTAACCTTGACTTGCAGCAAGTGGATGCTGAGAACTTTAACACAGATGCATATCTGCTTGGCATGTACGAAGCTTCTGTTCGTAAGAACAAGCCCAGCCTAAGGCCTGGTCAAGAAGAAGGTCGCAGGATCTCCTTCGAAGATGGGTTACTACTCCCCAAATACAGGCTTCCTACCGAAGCTGAATGGGAATATGCCGCTTCGGCCCTAATCGGCAATACCTACGACGAAAGGACCGTTGAAAGGAAACTATATCCATGGAACGGACACAACGTGCGTAATAGCGTTTCTAAACATCGTGGTAGAATGATGGGTAACTTTGTTCGCGGACGTGGTGACTATATGGGTGTTGCCGGTAAATTGAATGACGGTGCACCTATTCCTGAAAGGGTAAAATCATACTGGCCCAATGATTATGGTTTGTATGATATGGCCGGAAACGTGAATGAGTGGGTACTCGACGTGTATCGCCCTCAATCTTTTGAGGATGTGGATGAGTTTCGTCCTTTCCGCGGGAACATCTTCCAAACCTTAGATGTAAACGAAGATGGTTCGCTGAAAAGCGTTGACAGCCTAGGGCGCGTTCGCTATAGAGATGTTACTCCGGAAGAAGCAGCTAACCGTCGCAACTACAACAAGGCATACTACGTAAACCACTTGGATGGCGACTACGCTTCCAGCATCGAGTACGAAGCCGAGGGTGGTGACCGTTCCAACAACTCAAACCGTATGTACTATCAAGGTGAAACAACCCGCGAAGATAGACCTCAGCAAGGGATGTCCTCCTTGATTAATGATAAGGTAAGGGTTTACAAAGGTGGATCGTGGCGTGATAGGGCCTACTGGATGAGCCCCGGAACTCGCAGGTATTTGGACGAAGAGTCTGCTACCAACGATATCGGTTTCCGTTGTGCCATGGAGGCAGTTGGTTCTCAAACCGGTTATAATTAGTAGAAATATCAATGCAACCCAATATAGACCCCATTTTTTATGGGGTCTTTTTTTTCAAATATAACCATGAATAAAATCCTAGAAATACATAAACTAATCCTACATGGGCATCGG
>CAZKPD010000168.1:0-1986 GCA_964554585.1 uncultured Rikenellaceae bacterium | reverse complement strand
ATAACCATGCCGTTAATTCAAAAAACTCACAGCCTTATAGCAAAAGGGCATAACCTCTGCACCGACAGCAGAAAGGTGCAAGCCAACGATATTTTTATTGCCCTCAAGGGCGATAACTTCGATGGGAATGCTTACGCACAATCCGCTTTAGACAAAGGAGCCGCAGTGGCCATTTGTGATGACCCTTTGCTTAGGGGCACCCCCGGGATAGAAAATGTACCCAATGCCCTCACCTTTTTGCAAGAGCTGGCCCAATGGCATAGGGATACACTGGCTATTCCCATTATTGGGTTAACCGGAACCAACGGCAAAACAACCACAAAAGAGCTGCTACGGGCTGTGCTGGCCACCCGTTTTCATGTTTATGCCACGGAAGGAAACCTGAACAACCACATAGGTGTTCCGCTCTCTATCCTCTCCATTACCCCTCGGCACCAAATGGCCATCATTGAAATGGGGGCCAACCATGTGGGTGAAATTGATTTTTTATGCTCCATATCAAAGCCCACCCATGGGCTAATAACCAATGTGGGCAAAGCCCACCTAGAGGGTTTTGGATCATTTGAAGGAGTAAAAAGTGCCAAATCAGAGCTGTACCAATACCTGTCTGACCATAAGGGCGTAGTTTTTTTTAATGAGCAAAACAGCATCCTAAAAGAGCTGGTAGCCAAATTTACGTTTACCAATACCATAGCATATGGTACTACAAAACAAGGAATGGAATCCATCCCCCAACACGCCAATTTTTTAGAACTTTCCATCAGTTATAATGGGCAAAAGGTGAGACTGAACACCCAAATGGTGGGTGAGTACAATACGGAGAATATTGCCGCTGCCCTATCCGTTGGGTGCTATTTTGGAACCGACTTTGAGCAAAGCCTAAAGACTATTGAGGGATACACCCCAACCAACAACCGCTCGCAAATTATAGAGTCGGAGCGTAACACCATTATCCTGGATGCATACAATGCCAATCCCTCCAGTATGGAGGTGGCTCTTAACAACTTCTCGTTGTTAAAGACAGGCAAGAAAAAGGTAATTATTTTGGGCGAAATGCTGGAACTGGGAGAATATGCTCCGCAGGAGCATAAGCGCATTTACCAACTGGCCAACCAAGCGGGAGAGCTATTGATTACCGTTGGAAGCAGCTATCAACCCTATAGCCAAGAACCAAACCTGTGGTTTGGTACAACCCAAGAGCTAAAAGAGTTTCTTTACCACAATCCGCTTAACGACTGTGTACTCCTCATTAAAGGTTCACGAGGGATGCAGCTGGAAAAATTAGTTGATGTAGTTTAAAAAACACACCAAAGCCATGAATATACCCCATATTGTAATCGGTTTATTTCTTATAGGTATAGGTTTATTAGTTAGAAAGTTTCCTGTTTTGATTGCAGGGTACAACACCATGCCCAAAGAGGAGAAGAAGAATGTGGATGTGGACGGACTCTCCAAGCTGATGCGCAACGGATTAGTGGCGATAGGCCTGAGCATTATGATTGGGTACCACCTATTTGCCTGGCTGGAGCTAACCCTTTTGGCCGATCTTGTAATAATGCTTGCCATTTTTGTGGGATTAACCATAATGCTGATAATGGCCCAAAAATTTGATGGCAATAGGCAGCAGAGAGGGAAATGGTTGGGTCCAACAATAATGGCTATCATAACCATTATTTTGGTTGCACTATTTGCATACGAGCTAAGCCCAACCAAAGTAAAAATTGAAGAAAACACCATCCGCTTTATGGGTAGCTACGGCCTAACCCTACAAACCTCCGATATAAAAAGCGTTGAACTCATAGAAGGCATAGGTTCTTTAAGAAGAACCAACGGCTTAAATATAGGCCATGTGAACAAAGGGAACTTCAATGTATCAACCCTGGGTAAATGCCGACTGTTTGTCCACTCCAACACCCCACCCTATGTTTTGGTACGAAGGTATAACGCCGATCCAATTATTATAAACTACCGAAACAAAGCGGATAC
>CAZKPD010000167.1:3668-5048 GCA_964554585.1 uncultured Rikenellaceae bacterium | reverse complement strand
GCGCGCCAAAGAAGAGCTGGCCGATATGCAGCAGATCATCAATGCCGAGGGTGGCCACTTTAAGCTGCAACCTTGGGACTGGTGGTACTATGCCGAAAAAGTACGCAAAGAGAAGTATAACCTGAATGAGGATGAGATTAAGCCCTACCTATCATTGGACAATGTGCGCGAGGGAATTTTTTACGTTACCAATAAGCTATACGGATTAACCTATATTAAGCGTAATGATATTCCCGTTTATCACCCCGAGGTTGAAGCTTATGAGGTGATAGACTACGACGGATCGCACCTGGCAGTGCTTTTGGTTGACCCCCATCCCAGAGCAAGTAAAAGACAAGGAGCATGGTGCGGTGTGTACCGTAGCGGAAGCTATAAGAACGGCGAAAAGATAGCCCCTGTGGTTACCATTGTAATGAATTTCTCTCGCCCGGTGGGCGATAAGCCTGCCCTACTCACTTGGGATGAGACCACCACCTACTTCCACGAGTTTGGCCACGCCCTACACAACTTCTTTGCCGACGGCCACTACAACCGCACCAGCCGCAGCGTTCCGCGCGACTATGTGGAGCTGCCCTCACAGGTGATGGAAAACTGGGCGGGTGAGCCCGAGGTGCTAAAGGTGTATGCCAAGCATTACATTACAGGCAACCCCATACCCGATGCAATTATTGAGAAGATGCAACGTAGCGCCAAGTTTAACCAAGGTTTTGGCACCTCCGAATATGTGGCTGCAGCCCTGCTGGATATGGATTGGCACACCAAAGAGGTTTCCGAAAATACCGATGTGAACCAGTTTGAAAAAGAATCCATGAGAAATATTGGTCTGATACCGGAGATTGAACCTCGATATCTCACCACCAACTTTGGGCATATCCATAGCACCGGCTACGCCGCAGGCTACTACGTGTACCTATGGGCAGGTCAGCTGGATGCCGATGCTTTTGAAGCATTTAAGGAAACAGGCGACCTATTTAATCAGGATTTGGCAGCCAAATTCCGCAAGCACTGCTTGGCCGATAACGCTTTGGGCGAAGGTATGGAGCAGTATATTAAGTTCCGCGGAAAAGCCCCCTCCATTGAAGCCCTGCTAAGGCAGAGAGGATTGAAATAAGCTATTATCTGTAAAAAAGGTGGGGTGCTTTAAAAAGCACCCTATTTTTTTATACCCATTTGGTGATGGTTACTCATAAAACTCAGCTGCGAAGCAGCTGAATCTTTATCGGATGCGAACTATACCCTCCACTTCAAACCGCATAGCGGTGAAATCTTTTTTTGACGTTTCCTAGTCCTACCGGACGTTGGAAAGTCTTAGTCCTTCATCCCGGCAAAAAACGCTTTCTGCTGGCATTGGCTGGGAATTTTTTCGGCATATACCGTAAT
>CAZKPD010000167.1:0-3568 GCA_964554585.1 uncultured Rikenellaceae bacterium | reverse complement strand
CAAAAAACGCTTTCTGCTGGCATTGGCTGGGAATTTTTTCGGCATATACCGTAATACTGTAAATGGATGTGGGATTGGCATTATACTCTGCAATCTCATCCAGTGTGAGGTGTTTTCTTAAGATCTCACGGGGAACAATTATGGGTTTCTCCTGCTGCACCTCCACATTCCGAAAGCCGATATCATTGATAATTTGCAGGTAGAACGATTTTTGGATTGCCGTGGATACACACCCCGCATACTCTGATGCGGCATCCCTAATCTTATCAGGCAAATCTCCCACCAGCACAATATCGGAAATGCTAAAGTGCCCACCCATTTTCAGGATGCGAAACACCTCGCTAAAGGCTTTTATCTTATTGGGTACAAGGTTCATTACGCAGTTACTAATCACCACATCAGCCGTTTCGTTATCAACGGGAATATCCTCAATATCGCCCACCCGAAACTCCACATTACCCATTTGCAGCTTGGCTGCATTGGTTTTAGCTTTCTCTACCATGGCATCCGTAAAGTCAATGCCTATCACCTTTCCCGTTTCGCCCACTTCGTGTTGGACCACAAAGCAGTCATTTCCTGCACCGCTTCCTAGGTCAACCACTGTATCTCCCTTTTTTATCTTGGCAAATTCGGTGGGCAACCCGCAACCCAACTTTAAGTCCGCTTCGGCATTGTAGCCTTCTAATGCGCTGTACTCATCCTTTAGAATAGAAGGTTTTTTGCTGTCGGAATTGCCGCAGCAACAGGATCTTCTTAGCTCACTGTCATACTGCAATACGATACCGCTATACTTATGCTTAACGCTCTCTTTTTGTGAATCCGGAGTTTTCATATCTGTTTTTTAAAATCTTGTGGAGATGATTCTTGGCAGTTTAGATGACCTATGGCCATGCCCATAAATATCAGCACAAATAGAGGAATTTATTTATAAGAAACTCCTAAAAAACATTTTTGTTTAATCAAAATTAGCGAAAAGATGATCTGATCAACCCGAAAACAATCGAAAGTAAACCATAAAAAAACCGCCCCAAACTTGAGGCGGTTTTTTTTCGAAACACAACTAACCTATTACTTTACTATTACTTTATGGGTTTGGGTTGCTTGTTCGGATTTTACAACGAACAGGTACATGCCTTGAGTTAACTTCGAGATATCAACCAGCTGATTAGTCCCGTTAAGCTGTAGGCTTTGGATTACACGACCTTGAATGTCCATAATGGTTAGTACTCCATTTTGGCCGTTGGTTGATACATTCACAAAACTGCTGGCCGGATTGGGATAGATGCGGGAGATAATACCCTGACCTACCTCAACCATAGAAATGGGTTCCATGGCTGCCTTAGTGGCTTGCACAATCTCCTTGGTGGTAACATTCTGAAGGAATACGATTAGCTCACAGTTCTCAAGCACGTACTCGCTACTCAGGTCAAAGTTTAGCTCCACTTGGTGAGTATTGCCACCAGCAAAGTTGAGTGCGGTTCCATTGGCATTGGGTACCATCATCCGAACGGTATTGTTAATCTCAGTCTGGTTTAGCCAATTGTGTTGGATATGCGATTCGGTAATAGCTACATGGAGAGCAAAATCCTTGTTCACACTCGGGTATACCATTTCGGCATTCACCGTAAGTGACCAGTGATTATCGGAGGTATTCAATGCGTTAGCATCCAAGGTGAAGTAGGAAACCACTTCCATTCTATTCTCATAGTACTCCAAGTATGAAGGGAATAAGCTGGAGTTGCTGCTTCCGCCCACTTTCCGATCAATTCCGTCAAAAATAGCGGTGGGATATCCGGTTACGCCATAGTAATTATTCCTGTTTGTGGAATACTCGTTTTCAAAAGGATCTCCATTATGATACTTGATTACTGCTACATCGTATCCCTGCTCCATGAGGTCGTGCGCTCCCATGGATGCGCCCGGACAGTATCCGCACCAGGTACCGGTAGCTATCTCAAGTACTACAAAGTTACGGTCTGCTCCACCCTCAATGGTAGCGGTAACCGGACCGGCACCCGCAGAGAGTCCCTCGTCGTACAAGGCGCGTACAACGTAGGTGTATTTGCCGGGAGTTAAGTTGTAATCGGTAAATGTGGTGCCGGAAATATTCTCGGCAATCAGCTGTCCTTTTCGGTACACATTATACCCCTTCAGCGCCTTGGAAGGAGCTTGCCAGGTCAGTTTAATATCCTTATTGTTCAGCACCTCGGCGGTTAGGTTGGTAGGAGGTGCCAATGGCAACTGCTCTTTCACCTTAAAGTCATCAAAATAGTATAACGGTTCTCCCCCAGATGCCCAGGCATAGAAACCTATTGCACCCAACTGGCACAGATTATCGTTCCCCTGTGCTCCTTTGCTCCACTGCCAGGTATAAATCGGGGTATTGTTATGAGAGAGTGAAGCCTCATCGGCATTAAGGTCAACCTCAAATTTCATCTCAAACCACTGGTTAAAAGTGAAGTTAAACTCATTCTCCAAACCATTGGCAACGGCTGAACCAATACCGGTGGAGGGGAAGTATACCTCTAAGCCCCACTTGCTGTTACTGCCATTGAACAGCTGCAGCACATTGAAATATCCATTTTTACCCTGGGGAATGTACATCTGGAAGCTGATGCTATAAGCACCGTTGGTGTAATTGGGAAACGCTTTTATCACATCTGCGGTGCCATCAATCTTCACCGAATTGGTACCGCTATAGGCTTGATCGGCAGAAATCCAGGCATCATCTTCTCCACATGGAGTTTGTGACCATGTAGTCCAATCGTCCGGATTTTGGCAGGCTAATTTTTCTCCAGCCGTGTAGTTCTCAAAATCATCAAAGAATATGGGAGCTTCTTCATCACCCTTATAGGTGAGGCGCACATCATCCAATGAGAAGTAGGTGAACACTCCCGAAGTGATTCTCCAGGCCAAGTAAACCGCTCCATTTCCCCCATTTATACTAGAAACACTAATGGTATCCGATTTCCAAGAAGATGAAGGATTAAATGGCAATACACTTACAAATGAGTTCACATCACTGAGATCGGTCATATAACCAAATTCTCCCTGAGCCCCGCTTCCATCGCCATAGTCAAACATCAGCTCACCTGCCGGCTCAAGATCAATAAGTGGGGAGACTAAAATAATCGGGTTCATAGCACTGCTTTGTCTAAACAGAATGGCCACCTCATTAGCACAGTATATCATATCGTTGTGGGTTACTATCTTAGTCCAATCTTCCGGAATACCATAAGCAGGATACTCAGAAAAATCTTCTAAATAGTAATAACCGGGTAGCTGCATCTGCACATTCACTGTCACATCAGCATTAGTTACCTCTACCATTTCGCTAGCTGTTACAAATCCAGTAGCCATTACCTGATAGGAATAGGTGCCGGGATCTACCTCTTCAAAAACAGCGATTCCGCTTGCATTAGTGGTGTTAGTCCCATGCCCTTGCAGGGTAATGGTTGCTGCTGAGATGGGATTTTCTGAGTTATCTGTAACATTAAAAGTTACCGAATAGACCTGAGCACTTCGCACTCTTCATCTGATAATGCGACATAGGTTTTGATATAGTTTA
>CAZKPD010000166.1:0-5065 GCA_964554585.1 uncultured Rikenellaceae bacterium | reverse complement strand
GTCTTTTCAGAAACTTTAGAGGAAACCTCGTTAAGCAGCTCTCCCAAAATGCTGCTGCTGTATTTTTGCACCCTATTCATCGTCATCGGGAATGTTAACAACCGTTTGGAGATAAAGCCTCAAACAAACATAATTGCAGTCAAAAATTATTTCAATTCACCAATCTTCACCAATTATCCTTCTTTCAGCAGGATCAGTGACGTATTCAGGAACTTCGTCAGTTAGCCCCTTTTCTTGCATCATCTTATAGTATTCCGCATAGACGTTTTCAACCTCATCTTCGTAATCACCCAAATTATATAATACATTGCCATATAAAAGCAAAGCCTGCGGCCTATGTTCCGTATTAGTGCTTAAAACGGCCTCAAGAATGTTTTTTGATCTTCTGAGCAAACTCTCCCGATAATGCATTTCTGACTGAACGGCTGCCCGTTGAGCAGATTCAGGCATTCTTTCAAATTCCTCACTTAAAAGAGTCTCGGATTTCTCAATACAAGCGGATAATAAATAATCAACATAATATAACAACACGGGTGTAATCTCCTCAATTCTACTATTAGAAAAAACACCCTGAATATCTGAAGCATAAAAGTCTAAAGATCCAATTTCTGAGCTATCCATAACCTCAATTATCCTTACCGCCCTACAAGATTCTGGCAACAATTTTGCTCTTTCATAGAAATAAAAAACTGAATCTGTATTCAGCGAACTCCCGAGAGCTAGATTCTCCTTCTGGGAGCAGGAATTACGGACAATCTGTTGATTTGATCTGCCACCACAGCCCATTAACAGAAAAAGGGAAAGACCAAAAACAAGAAAGTTAAAATTCATATTGTTCATCAGAAAGGTTTTTTGATTCAATTATTTTAGTTAATCGAGTGTTAATAAAATGGCCCTCACTCCAATTGTCTCTTATTTTAATCGAAATTTCTAATTCTTCGTCAACAGTCTTCTTACTTCCAACATCTACTAACTTTCTATAGAGCCGTCTAGCTCCACCAAGCCCTTGATTAACCGTCCTGTCAAATGCTATAGCAATTGATCTTTCAGAACTAAGACCATATTCTTTACAAATTTGTAAGGAAGGATTCAAATACATATCAATTGCAACTTCTATTTGAGCTTCCTGAAAATCCATTATTTTACCTGCCTCAACAAACCTTTCTACCCAAGGACTTTTCCAAATATGCTGCTTATTGTTTCCACCCTTCTCTGTAGCAACCTCCTTTACGCGAGGGCCAAAAACTTCTGTTCCATCCTCTCTATACTCTGTTTTTTTATCGGCAGAAAGGTCTAAATATTGATCTTGACCAGCAATCCCTGTAGCATTTGTAACATCAATTAATTCTTGAAAATTATCACCAAACACTTCTTTAAATTTAGAAGGGTTCTTTTCGTGCATCTTTTTTAAGACTACGCCTAGGCTTCCGCCATCCTGGGTAAACTGAACAAAGCCCCATGACAATCCAATATGGACCACACCAGCATACGAGAGTTGATCAGTTGACATGGAAAACTCTGAATCCTTATTGCAGCTATAAAATTTGCCTTCAAACTCAGAAATTATCATCATAATACGCATCTTTTCCTTATCGTCAAGCACTCTGCTATACCTCCTCATCTGCTCCACAAAAGCCATGGGGTGGAAGTGCCAAAACCTGGGATGCTTGGGCATAGGTACGTACGCCGGTTCGTACGTAATTGCGGTACTCTCTGAAGTTGAAATGGCTTGTTGCATGGCAGGGTACAAGTTAGTCAAAATAGGAGAGTCCATATTTGCAATCCTCGCAGAAAGTGAAGTTTGCCCGGGAGGTGGTGGTGGTGGTGGAGCTGCGGGTGCAACTGCCGCTCCCGGCTCCTTCACCTTATCCCAAAAGTTAAAGCTTTTGACCTTAGTTTCCAGGGAGGCCAGGGTTTTGTCTTTCTTTTCGGTAAGTTTTTGTTTTTTCTCTTCGTCCTGTTCCTTATTGATGCCTTCGTCCAGCAAGACCTCCACTTCAGATTTCAAAGCTTCATAATCTACTCCCCACTCGCTTTGGTGGTAACAAACAAGGCGCGACAACCTTTGCTGTGCAACACTGTCTTTTAGGGCCTTCGCCAACTCCGGGCGACTGAGTTCACCGTCGCCATTCAAATCGATATGTTTCCAAACTGCTTTCAAAAATTCCGATGCTTTACTTTCCTCTATGCCCTCTGTCGAATTGTTAAAGACAAAGGCGTCTGCCTGACTGTCGAGCATTTCAAAACCAAAGGCTTCCCAATCGTAGGCCGACACACTACTAACGTTTGAATCGTCTGATTTGATATATCCTTCCACCGAACTGTATGTTCTTTTTCCATTGTCGTCCATTTTGCTTCTCAGGGCCTTTACCTTATACCAGCAGTTTTGATCATCCTCTGAGCCAATCTTTTCAAGGTCAGCAGTCTTTTTGAAAACGTCTTGCTCAACCTCAAATTCAATCTCGTCATTCTCTGGTCGCTTATAGTACAACTCTTGCAAATCGGCAGTCAGCTTAATAGGAGCACTGGGTTTACTACTTATCCCCAAGGCCGCCTTGGTGGTCCACAGCGTAAGGCTACCCGCAGAGGGGCAAAAAGATACCTGTCGCCGATCAGCAGCCGGAGAAGCAACCCAATCGAGGATGGAGTCTTTCTGCAGAGTGTTGTAAAACAACAGATTGAGCTCTTTCAACTTGGCGGGGGTATACTGTGCCGAGACTATTTCACCATCAGCACCAGTAACCTGGGTGCCGGACTTATAGCTCAGATAAGAATTTGCCGCAGACTTATGGGTGTGGTAATAATAAGTTACTTCACGCACCACTTTTGCCAAACTTATGCGACAGTACTTCTCGTCCTCTCCTTCGGGAAACTCTTCTACCTTAATCTCGTCGTCCTTTAAGATGGTTAATGGGTATTTCAAAGAGAGCTTTGCCCCACGGGCTATCTTGGTATAATTAAGCGTATCCGTAACATCATCTTTATCCCCCTCAACCCCTTTCAGGAACGATGACAGGCTGGCTTCATTGGTAAACACCTCCACGTGGACCGACCGATGCTCCTCGTTGTTGGCAAAACCATTAAGGCCCACAAATCCTACAACATCTCCGGCCGATACTGCAATATCGCAGTCCTCACCGGTAACAATGCCGCCACAATCGTCCTCTTCAAAACACAAAGCCTTTTCCTTGGCTTCCTTAAGGCTTTCTGCCCAAACCCTTAATTCTTCGTCATACTTTTTGCCGTCCAGGCTCTTTACCCGGTAGTAAAGCTTCTTGTCCCCAACAAAACCATCCACCACCACTGCGGTACCATTGGGTACAACGTATTTTATGCTCAAGCCATTCAGTTCCCTGATGTTCTCCCCTTTTTTAAGTGTGTTGTGCTCCTGGGTATCAACGGTGTAATGGCTCCCGTCAACATGGGTGAACCTATCGGCAGTATATAGAATAAAATAATCCTCATACTCGGTCTTGGTAAATGGATCTACGTACCTTACTTTTTTATACTGCTCATCCTTTTTGTCTGCAGCCCATTGCGTGGCCCCTGCGCTTTGCGAAGTGGTATCAAAGTCTATGGTGACAGTCATCCCCTGGGGCACAAGCACTTTTTCATCATAATTGCTTGCTTTACGCATAAAAAGCCCTTTAATGGTCTGCCCACTTACTTCATGCTTTTGCACAGCAAATATATCGGGCACCTTTTGCTGGGCTTCCAGCTCATCAAAGGTCATCAGGTGGTTGTACAGGGAGTAAAATGGCAGCTCACGGCCTTGGGGACTAACATACTTATGCTTGATCAGCACAAAGCTGTTCGAGAACTTGACCCCTTCACATTCAATGGCAGTTTTTCCTACACGGTAGGCAATTACCACGCCGTCGGCTATCGCTTTGATGGGTGCATACTCCCTTTCAAAGACGTGCAGCCCTCCGTGCCAGTTAAAAAGGCGACCCATCGGGTAGTGGCCCACCGCATTTTTATGCCCCAGCAGCTCTGTGGCATCTTCGCCGGAAACAGGTATAGGGTATTCAAACTTCATCGTTATAGGGGTTAGGGCTTAAACACTAAATTCATAATCGGGTACAAACCCGTGCTCAATGGCTTCTTCGTCCACCTTATCCTGAGCGGCTTTGGCTTCCTTCATCTTTTCGGCATTATTGCTGCCGGTGACCAAGTCCTTGCCTTTATTAAAAAGCACCTCTATACGTTTAAACTCCGGACGTTGAATCTCAGCCAAAGGGGTAAAAGCTTTTTTATTGGGGCTTGCTGAGCTGACCATCACAGTGGGTTCTCCCACCACTATGCTGCCACCGTGGGCAGTCATACTGCCCATGGTGGCCACTGGCGTGCCATTAATTAAAACTGTGGGTTCTCCCTGAACAATAGAATCCGGAGGGCCGGTGCACACACACATATCGCCCATTAAGGCTGCGGGCTTTCCGTTGATCAGCACATTGGGCGCTCCGGGACCACTCACCGGTCCTCCCACGTGGGGGACGTATCCTGTTACCATGGGACAAACATGCATACTGCCTATGGTGGCTATTGGTTTTCCTGCCATGATCAATTCATTTTTGTGGTTGCTATTGGGATTTGGGTTTAAGTTTGGGTTTGGGTAATCGTTAACACCCTGCCTACATCACTTCCACCTTACCACCTCCACCTTGAACGGAAGTCATTGTTCCCGAAATACTGGTCTGAACCCCACCCTTAACTTCGGCATTTTGCTTGCCTTCTGCAGTGAAGTTCTGACCGTTCAGCGTCAGATCCTTTGTTGCCTCAACAGTGGCGGCACCTTTGGCCTTTATGCCGGTGTCTTTTCCCGATTGCAGCGACAAGGCTTCTTCGGCAGCCATCGTAATGTTCTTGGCTGCACCAAAATCCAGATTCTCTTCGGCAACCAATTTGATGTTTTTAGCACCAATCTCTACATTCTCCATCGCCTGAATCTTGATTGATTTTTCTGCGGTATTGAACTGGATCACACTTTGTTCCTTGTCGTAAATCGTAATTTTCTCCGCCCCGTCGGTGTCGTCGAACTCGATGGTGTGGCCGCTGCGGGTGG
>CAZKPD010000165.1:0-5210 GCA_964554585.1 uncultured Rikenellaceae bacterium | reverse complement strand
GGTTGAGGTAGTTAAGAGCGAAAATTCCGCAGCAACCCTTAAAAGCAAGAATGTTATTTCTGTTAGCGCCGAAGTTTTTAAAGAGCTTCAGGATAAGGTTAAAGAAATTCGCAATAAGTATATAATGTAAAAATACTCCATATGAGATCATTGATTTTTACGCTTTTAGTCGGTTTGTCCGTCTCGTTAGTTCCCGTAAAAGGAATGGCCCAATGCAAAAATTTCGCAAAACGCATTTGCCGCTTAGAGCTTACCCCCTATATTCACGATGGAAACTACAATGCTGCAGTACTCACCGAAGGTGAAGATGCGGAGCTGTTTAAAACTTTCTATAGCGGGCAGGAGTACCGTGTGGCAGTTTGTGGTTCTGAGTCGCTAGAAAAAATAGAATTTCAAATTTTGGATGTGGAGCGTAGGCTGCTTTACACCAATGCTACTGATGATTATAAGACCTATTGGGATTTTAAGGTGGAGGCAACCCAACAGCTTATCATCTTTGTTAAAATTCACAATAATCCCGGTAGTGAAGATGCCGGAACCCTTGAAAGTGGATGCGTGGCAATTCTCTTTGGGCTTAAGGCCGATTGATTAGCTTACCAAACTATATCGTTTCGTAGCCGTGTTTATTCACGGCTTTTTTTATACCATTTTTGGGGATAAAAATTTTCCGGTATGGCTGTTTTCTAGCTTGCCTATATCCACGGGTGTACCACACCCAACCAAGTTTCCACCCTTTTCACCACCCTCCGGGCCTAAGTCAATAACCCAATCGGCACATTTAATTACCTCAAGGTTATGCTCTACCACAATTAGGCTATGGCCTTTTTCAATCAGCGATTCAAAAGAACGGATTAGGTTCTTAATATCATGAAAGTGTAGCCCGGTGGTAGGTTCATCAAAGATGAATAGTTGAGGTTTGGTCGATTGATCCTTTTGCAGAAAGTATGCTAGTTTCACCCTTTGGCTTTCGCCACCGCTCAGCGTACTCGATGATTGCCCAAGTTTGATATAGCCCAATCCTACATCTTGTAACGGTTTTAGCCTAACCACTATTTTTTGTGCAGTTCTGTTGGTATCCACCTCAAAAAGTTCGATGGCTTGATTTACCGTCATTTCAAGGATATCGTAAATACTATAATCCCGATATTTAACCTCCAGTACATCCTCTTTAAATCGTTTGCCACCACACGATTCGCAAATAAGGGTTACATCGGCCATAAATTGCATTTCAACATTGATAGTTCCTTCTCCCTGGCACTCTTCACATCTTCCGCCTTCAACGTTAAACGAAAAATGCGCCGGTTTATAACCGCTTTTAACCGAATAGGGTTGCTCAGAAAAGAGCTTCCGAATCTCGTCGTAGGCCTTAATATAGGTAACCGGGTTCGAGCGCGAAGAGCGTCCAATGGGATTCTGATCTACCATTTCAACCCCATGAATCAGGTGAATATCACCCACCATGCTATCATGCTCGCCGTGACGTTCGCCAAATCCGTTGAGCTGCTTGGCCAGTGCAGGGTATAGAATGCCTTTTACTAAGGATGACTTGCCCGAACCGCTGACTCCCGTAACAGCAACCATACAGTTTAGCGGAAATTTTACATCGATATTCTTAAGGTTATTTTCACGTGCTCCCTTAACCTCAATATAATTATTCCATTTCCGTGGCGCATGGTCAGGTTGGATGGTTTCGAGACCATTCAGGTATTTAAAGGTAAGGCTTTGAGTTCCATTTAGCTCCTGGGGCGCACCGCTGAATAGTATTTGTCCTCCATGCCTTCCGGCTAGGGGGCCAATATCTATAATATGGTCTGCAGCTCGGATAATCTCTTCATCATGCTCTACTACAACCACTGTATTGCCTATGTTTTTCAAGTTTTTAAGCACCTCAATCAGCATTTTTGTATCCCTTGGGTGAAGTCCTATGCTGGGTTCGTCGAGAATGTAAAGAGAGCCTACTAGGTTGGAACCCAATGAGGTGGCTAGGTTAATTCGTTGCGATTCTCCACCCGATAGGGTGGAGGAGAGCCGATTAAGTGTTAGGTAGCTGAGACCTACTTTTAAAAGGTAGCTGATTCTGTTATTGATCTCTAAGAGTATTCGGCTCGAAACCTGCTTTTCATAGTCGGTCAGCACTAGCGTTTTAAAGAAATTATCCAGCTGTTCCATGGGAAAATCGACCAATTCGGCCAGGGTTTTCCCATTAAGCTTCACATAAAGGGCCTCCTCCCTAAGGCGCTTCCCTTTGCATTTTGGGCACGTGGTTTTGCCTGTATATCTCGAAAGCATTACTCGATACTGAATTTTGTACCTTTTTTCCTCAAGTCGGGAAAAAAACTTGTGTAAGCCCATAAACCCTTTGGCGCCATCCCAGAGTAGGTCTTTTTGTGGTTGGGTTAGTTCGTGGTAAGGTTTGTGGATGGGAAAGTTATATTCATCAGCCATGCTGATAAAGAGCATCTTATGCTTGCTCATGGTTTCTCCCTTCCAGCAGGCAACAGCATCTTCATAAATAGACAACCCTTTGTTTGGGATTACTAAGTCCTCATCAATACCTACAATCTTGCCATACCCTTCGCACACGGGGCAGGCACCAATGGGGTTGTTAAAGCTAAAAAGGTGTTCGGTAGGTTCTTCAAAGGTTATCCCGTCTGCTTCGAAGCGGTTTGAAAACTCAATATCCTCTTCTATTTCACCAGAATAAACGGAGAGGAGACATTTGCCTTTCCCTTCGGTAAAGGCTGTTTGAACCGAGTCGGCACATCGGCTTAAGAAATCATCATCGTGCGTAACAGCAAATCGGTCGATTACCAGGTTGAATTTAGCTTGAGATAGCGCAATAAGCTGACGCAGCTCCGGGCTGTCAATCCGTTGAATGACGTTACCCACCTCAATGCGGGTGTACCCCTCGTGGGATAAATGGGACAGTACCATCTCCACCGAGTCGCCATTCTGGATGCTGACCGGAGCGAGTACCATGGCTTTTGTACCCTCAGGGAGCGATGACACATGGTTCACCACATCGGTAACCGTATGTTTGGTTACCTCTCGCCCCGAAATGGGCGAGTAGGTTTTGCCTATTCGGGCATAGAGGAGTTTTAGGTAGTCGTATATTTCTGTTGAGGTCCCCACGGTTGATCTGGGGTTATGGGTGTTCACCTTTTGCTCAATGGCAATGGCCGGAGGAATACCGCTGATTAGATCTACCTCGGGTTTATTAATTCGACCGAGAAATTGCCTGGCATAGGTTGATAGGCTTTCCACATATCGCCTTTGCCCTTCGGCATAAAGTGTATCAAATGCCAGCGATGACTTACCGGAGCCCGATAGCCCAGAGATCACAATTAGCTTATTTCGGGGAATGTCCACCGATATGTTTTTCAGATTGTGAACCCTAGCTCCCTGTATGGAGATTACCTCTTTTTGACTTTGCATTACATGGGATAAATTAACCTACAAAGGTACCCAAAGATTGTTGTTTTTCTATCAAATCCTTTTCTTAACCGCTGAGAAATTGAAATAATTCTTGAGGAGATTTGTGTATTCAAATTATTTTTACTTATTTGGCATGAAATATGCTATTCAGCATTTGTTGAACTTTTAAACTAAACCATTGCCTATAGAACATTTCTACCTGATAAATCAATAAATAAGGAGGTAGTTTTGACAACACCACACAATTTGTTAGATAATGAGCTTATAGATAAGTTCTTATCAGGAGAAGAGTGGGCATTGGAAGCGTTAATCCAGAGACATAAGAAAAGGGTATTTGGATATATCCTATTGTTGGTAAAGGATTATGCCACCGCCGAAGACATTTTTCAGGATACATTTATCAAGGTGATCCAGTCACTACGGGAAAGGAAATACGTGGATAGCGGCCGGTTTGTGTCATGGGTTATGCGCATCTCCCACAATTTAATTATCGACCACTTTAGACGAGAGAAACAGCTGAAAACATACTCCAACGAGCAGTTTGGTATGGATGTTTTTAATTCGCCCAAATTCTCCGACAAGAATGTGGAGGAGGTAATCGTATTTGAACAGGTACTCGACGAGGTCAGGGTGTTGGTAGATGCATTGCCCGAAGAGCAAAAAGAGGTAGTGCTGCTTAGACACTATGCTGGACTGAGCTTTAAAGAGATTGCCGAGCAGACCAATGTGAGTATTAATACCGCATTGGGAAGGATGCGTTACGCCTTGATCAACATGAGAAAGGAGATGGAGAAAAATAACATGCAATTATCAGTCTAGTTGAGCAATAATTAGAATTGTCCCTACGTTTAAAAGGTGATTATATCTTAAAATGTAGTGCCTATGGGTCAATTCTCCACAACGATTATTTGGCTTTATCAAGAAATAGACAACGTTAAATCCGAAAGTATTATTCTTCCAAGCTTGCTGCTTAAGCCCTTACCGGCATTTCGTAAAGCACTTGAAGATATCGAAAATGTTAATCTTGATTTTTTGGATAGTGCTGTAAAAAAAATCCTTGAGTATAGCCAACAATAAAAAAAGAATAAAACCGGAGAAAAATCTCCGGTTTTTTATTTGCATTGTATTATTTAATATGATATATTTGTGATATCAAAATAATATCAAAACAAGAAATCATGAAAACGAAAGAAGAATTATTTTCTGGATTTAGGATGAACGGTATACTAATGCTGTTCTTGAACTTTATCTTCCTCTTTGTAAATGTGACCTTTTTTATTTGGCTGGTGGCCTACACCGAATTAAGCACGGGCCTTAATGTTGTATTGGGCCTGTTGCTGGGCGGCTTGTTTATTTTAAATCTATTGTTCTGGTTGGGTTTTATGAAGATTGAACCCAACGAGGCGAGGGTTATGGTTTTCTTTGGCAAGTACAAAGGAACGGTTAAGGATAACGGGTTCTTTTGGGTAAACCCCTTTTACTCGAGGCAACCCTTAACTTTAAGAGCCCGGAACCTAGATGCAGACCCCATAAAGGTGAACGATAAGAATGGTAATCCGGTCATGATTGGTCTGGTGGTAGTTTGGCGCATTTCCGATACCTATAAAGCTTCTTTTCATATCGATAGTGCTTCCATGTCCACAGGGCAACTTAATCCCTCGGCGGGTGTACCGTTGAACGAGCGTATGCGGGCCTTTCAGAATTTTGTAAAAATTCAAAGCGACTCGGCCCTTAGGTATGTGACCGGAATGTTTGCCTACGACTATGTGGGAACC
>CAZKPD010000164.1:0-5278 GCA_964554585.1 uncultured Rikenellaceae bacterium | reverse complement strand
AATGGAATGGAGCAAGGTTAGCAAAAAGTGCTGTTGCATACCTTGTGGCTGAGCCCTATTTCTATTCAAATATAACAGGCAAGGAGTACCTTAACCTATTTACGAACAATAATTTTGATACGGAAAAATGGAATGAACTTTTCCTTTTACCACTTAATCAAATTATAGACGAATATTCGACCGGAATGAAGAAAAAACTGGCAATCCTCAGCATAATAAAGCAGGATAAGCCAATACTCATTCTCGACGAACCATTTAACGCTTTAGATATTGAAACGTGCAGAATATTTCGCTTGATTCTACTGGGACTGAAAAAGAAAAATAAAACCATCATAATAACTTCACACATCATTGAAACCTTAACCAACTTATGTGATTTCATTCATTACCTAGAGGATGGCAAAATTCAGTATAGCAAGGAAAGCCATGAATTTAAGGATCTTGAAAGGGGACTGTTTGAAAAGCTGGAAAAAAGAAACCTAAAGCTCATAACAGAGCTAATAGAATAATGCACAGAATGCTAACGGCTGTTTAGCCCTGATTTGGGGTTTCTATATCGAAACCCAAGTCACAACCCTTTACAGTTTCTCCACCCTACTCCCCTTTACCCTAAGCAATAACAACCCCAAAAAGGTTATAGCTCCGTTTACAATGAGTATTTCAAATCCAAATTTGTAACCATTAAACAGCTGCACAGAGTATGTTGAAAGGACAAAGCAGATAATGGGCGAAAGGACAGCTACCAACGGAACCCATCGATCTTTAACCTTAAACCGAGTGAATAGCCCAAAGGCGTAAAGGCCCAATAGTGGGCCATAGGTATATCCGGCAACCGTAAATAGCGCACTGATAACGCTATCGTCATTAATAGCCTTAAAAACCATAATCACCACAGCCATTAGTACCGATATACCCACATGCACGCGCCTACGGATTTTCTTCATCTCCTCTTCCGATTTATTCACAGGGCTTAATATATCCACCGTAAATGATGTGGTGAGAGAGGTTAGCGCCGAATCGGCGCTTGAGTATGCTGCAGCAATAATGCCCAAAATAAAGAGGATACTAACCACCTTGGGCAAGTAGCCCTGGGTAGCAATCATAGGGAAAAGTTCGTCCGTTTGAGCCGGAATAGCTATACCATTTTGATTTGCAAAGATGAACAGCAATACACCCAATGACAAAAAGATAAGGTTAACTGGCAAAAATGCAAAGCCGTACCAATACATATTCTTTTTGGCATCGCGAAGGTTTCGGCAGCTCAGGTTTTTTTGCATCATATCCTGATCAAGCCCTGTCATCACTATGGTGATAAATGCCCCGCTTAGGAATTGCTTCACAAAATGGCGTTTATCATTCCAATCATCAAAAAACCAGGTACGACTATATTCGCTGTTGTATATCACATCAACCATACCCGCAAACGAAAGATCCATGCTTTTCATCAGGAAATAGATGGTAAGGACTACGGCAATAAGCAGCACAGCTGTTTGCAGGGTATCGGTCCAAATTATGGTTTTTATGCCCCCCCGATTGGTGTAAATCCAAATAAGCAGAATAGTGACCACCACAGTAACCACAAAGGGAACCCCCCAAGCAGCAAACACGCTAACCTGAAGCACCGTTGCCACCAAAAAGAGTCGGAATGCAGACCCTATTACCCTTGATATCAAGAAAAAAGCGGCTCCGGTTTTATAGCTGTACCAACCAAAACGGGTCTCTAAGTAGGTATAAATTGAGGTAAGATTGAGCTTATAGTATAACGGCAGCAGCACATTGGCTACCACAAAGTAGCCAAGCAAATAGCCAAGCACCAGCTGGAGGTATGAGAATTGCGTATCGCCAACATATCCGGGCACGGAAATAAAGGTTACCCCTGAAATGGATGCGCCTAACATTCCGAATGCCACCACATACCAAGGCGATTGACGGTTACCCAGATAAAAAGATTCGTTGTTGGCTCCTCTACTTGTATACGCTCCTATCAGAATCAGAACTCCAAAGTAAAGGGCAATGATAATAATCACCCAGATTGGTTCCATGCGTTAATCCTCAAAATTGTTGCAATGGTAGGTAAAAAACAGGGAATAAAAAATTTTCTTATGCACGCCTTTAAACGAATATTTGTAGATTTGCAAGAGTACCAAAACAGAGTAATGAGCATACAAAGTTTTCCATCTAAACTGCTTGAGAATGCGGTTGACGAGTTTTCGAAGCTGCCAGGTATCGGGAAAAAAACCGCACTCCGTCTAGTTTTACATCTGCTTAAACAGCCCACTCAAGAGGTTACCCAGTTTTCCAATGCAATTAACACCCTTAAACAGGAAGTAAAGTACTGCAAGCATTGTAACAGCATTTCCGATACGACCGTATGCTCCATTTGTGCAAACCCAAAGCGCGACACCTCCACTATTTGTGTGGTTGAGAGCATTAAAGATGTCCTATCCATCGAAGCCACAAACCGTTACCACGGGCTATACTACGTGCTGGGCGGGGTTATCAATCCCATGGAGGGGATTGGCCCTGCCGATATAAATATTGGAAATTTGGTAAACAAAATTGAACAGGGCAACGTACAAGAGGTTATATTGGCATTAAGCGCCACTCTCGAAGGAGATACAACAAATTTTTATATCTTTAAAAAGATAAATTCGTTCCCTGTTTCTGTTTCTGTCATTGCGCGGGGCGTTGCTTTTGGAGATGATTTAGAGTATACAGACGAGATAACATTAGGCCGAGCCATTGCCAATAGAGTGAAATTTGAGGAGACTATTTCGAACTAGACGCATAACCTTTGATGAACTAAGATGGTAAGATTACAGCATATTTTCAAAATCATAACCCTTACAGTACTTTGCTGCTTTAGCCAATGGCCCTTAATGGCCCAAGATTCAGGATTGCTGGCCATGGGTTATCAAAAGCTTGACAACAAGGAGTACAACGAGGCTATCAACTTTTTTTCGCAGGTGCTGGTCAATGAGCCGGCTGATACCGCTGCCCTTTCGGGCATTATAAGGGCTTCATTGCGAAGCAACAACCTAAAAAATGCGCAAAAGCATATCGAAAGTGCCATCTCCTATCATCCCAACAACCCGGAGTTTTACCTTCGAGAAGGAATTCTATACAACCTAAAAGGGGATTACGTTAAGGCTATCGCAAGCTTTAACAAGGGTGCCGAGGTTACTGTGGGTAGCATTAATTCCCAGCTATACATCAACCGAGGGGTTGCCTATATGCAAAAAGAGGAGTACGAAGAAGCCATTGAGGATTTTACCGATGCTCTAGTTTTCAACCCTCGAAATGCGACTGTACTTAACTACAAAGCGTTCTCTAGCTATCGCATGGGGATGTATGAGGAGGCCATTGCAGATTACAACAAGGCTATTGATCTAAACCCTGAAAATGCAACCGCATACTACAATCGCGGGATGGCACACCTACGAGCAGGCGATAAGATTAGTGCTTGCCCCGATTTTCATAAGTCATGCAGCATGGGCAATAAGAACGCTTGTCGCATGATTATGACCGAGTGCGCTGCGGGGAAAAAGTAATTTTCCTGCCGGATCAAATAATAAAAGCTGCCCTCGGGCAGCTTTAAGTTTTTGTATCCATCCTTACCTAGTACAGTTCAGGGAATCGGCTGGGATTTGATTCGTGCATCATCTCGTAAATGGTTTCAAACACATCCTCTGCATTGGGGTTCGAGAAGTAGTCGCCATCGGAAGTGTAGGCCGGCCTATGCTCCTTGGCCGTAATCGTTCTGGGTTTAGTGTCTAGCAGATAAAAACCCTCACGTTTCTCTATCACCTGACTCATCATAAATGCAGTGGCTCCTCCGGGAACATCCTCATCAAAGAAAGCAATCCTTCCCGTTTTCTTCAGCGATTCAATAACCGTATTGGTCTTGTCGAATGGAAGCAGCGTTTGAACGTCAATAAGTTCGACCGAGATTCCAAATTCGGTTAGCTGCTCCACGGCCTCTTCGGCAATCCGAACACAACTTCCGTAGGTAACAAGGGTAACATCGGTTCCCTCTTTTAGAATCTCGGGCACACCCAATGGAACTTTAAACTCGCCCACGTTATCGGGCATACGCTCTTTGAGCCTATAACCATTTAGCGGTTCAATAACTAGGGCCGGGTCGTTGGCCTCAAGCAGCGTATTATACATTCCGGCGGCTTGCGTCATATTGCGTGGAACGCAAACATAAACGCCACGGATGGAATTGATTACCATGCTAAGCGGCGAACCCGAGTGCCAAACCCCCTCGAGCCTATGCCCGCGGGTAGAAATGATAAGTGGAGCCTCCTGCCCGCTCTTGGTTCGCCATCGTAGCGTAGCCAAGTCATCACTTAAAGTTTGCAAAGCATAGAGGAGATAGTCGAAATATTGAATCTCTGCCACCGGACGTAACCCCCGGAGGGCTGCACCAATTCCTTGTCCCATAATGGTATTCTCCCGAATACCGGTATCCATAATTCGCACCTCTCCATACTTCTCCTGCATCCCCTCAAAGGTTTGGTTTACTCCGCCGATATGTCCCACATCCTCACCAAATACCACCAGCAAAGGATTTTTAGCAAACTGCTTATCCCAATTATCCCTAAGCACCTCACGACCAGTAACTACAGGCGAATTGTCTGAGAATACTGCAGGAATAGGTTTAATGTTCACCGCCGATTTTTCGGTATCGCTATACAAATGGGTGCTATACATATCGGCACCATGCACCCTATTCTCTTTCATCCATTTAGAAAGATCAGCCTGAAGCTTTTCGCGCATGGAACAATCTGTACAAACATGACGAAGGATACGTTTTACACTGCTCATATTATCCTTACGAATGGGATTGGCAATTTTGCGCAGCTCATCGGAGATTAAGCCTACCTTATCCACGTGCTCACGCTTGCACATGCAGGAACGGTTATCAATAATTTTCAAAAGCGCATCACGCTCTGCTTTAATGGGATCCGAATATTTTTTCCAAGCAGCATTCCTTGCTTCGCGGGCATCGGTTTCGGCTCTTTTTTCTATCTCTAGCAGTTCATTTTCAGTGGCAAGTCCATGCTCCAAAATCCAGTTTCTAAACCTAAGGTTGCCGTCATAATCTTTCTCCCACTGCAATCGCTCTGGCGATTTGTACCGCTCATGCGAACCCGAAGTGGAGTGCCCTTGCGGTTGGGTGATATCGGTAATATGAATAAGAACAGGAATATGATTCTTGCGACTTTTTGTAACAGCCTCTTCGAATGTTTTAATCAATCCCTCATAATCCCAC
>CAZKPD010000163.1:0-5301 GCA_964554585.1 uncultured Rikenellaceae bacterium | reverse complement strand
TTTTAAAGCCCATTGTCTATGCCCGCTTTTTTAAAGCGGCAAATAAGGCGCTGGAAAACAGCAACAAAGAGGTGCTAAACGATGATACAAAAGAGGTGTTCATAAAGAAAGGAAGTTCACTTATTCGAATTAAATTCATTGATATTCTTTGGGTTGAGGCACTCGAAAACTATGTGGTCATCAATACCCGAGACGATAAATTCACCATCCACTTCACCATGAAGGCCATTGAGAACCAGCTGCCCGAAAGCCTATTTAAGCGGGTACATCGCTCATTCATTATAAACATCAAAGAGATTCACAGCATCGAAGACAACTCCATTACCATGAATTTGCCTGAGGGTGTTAAGGTGATTCCCATTGGCAAATCCTACAAAGAGAATTTGATGAATGAGATTAATCTCATGAACAAATAATTGGATTAACTGAAATGCTTACACAAAGACAACTTTTTCAGAAGTATGTTGCACAAACTTCTGATTCTCCACTATTGATTGAGGTTGAGAAAGCGCAAGGAATTTACCTCCACACCACTGATGGTAAAAAGTTGATTGATCTAATCTCAGGAGTTTCGGTAAGCAATTTGGGGCATTCGCACCCTGCCATTGTGGATGCAGTGTACCTACAAGCACAAAAATACATGCACCTAATGGTGTATGGTGAATATGTGCAAACCCCACAGGTGCAGCTGGCAAAAGCCCTAGCAGAAGTCTTACCCAAAACGCTGCAAAGCGTATATTTTGTCAATTCCGGGAGCGAAGCTATTGAGGGTGCAGTAAAATTGGCCAAACGAGCAACCCAAAGGCCCAATATCATATCGTTTAAAAACGCATACCATGGGGGTACCCATGGTGCGCTAAGCCTAATGGGCGGAGAAACGCTTAAACAACCTTTTCGCCCGTTGCTGCCCGGCGTTCAGCATTTGGAATTTAACAATACAGAAGAGCTGAAACGGATTGATGCAAGCACAGCCTGTGTGGTGGTAGAACCTGTTCAAGGCGAGGGAGGTATTATACCCCCTGAACCCGGATTTTTGGATGAGCTAAAAAAACGTTGTGATGCTGTGGGTGCACTCCTAATCTTTGATGAAATCCAAACCGGAATGGGCAGAACAGGGGCGCTTTTTGCTTTCGAAAAATATGGGGTTATTCCCGATATCCTTGTATTGGCAAAAGCCTTTGGTGGAGGCATGCCCCTAGGAGCATTTATCTCTTCAACAGAGATGATGGGTACACTTAGCCACAATCCAACCCTAGGGCATATCACAACCTTTGGCGGACATCCGGTTTCGTGCGCAGCAGCCTTGGAGTCATTCCGTCAGCTGATGGACCTTAAGCTAATCTCCGGTGTAGCTCGAAAAGAGGAACTGTTTCGCGAACGGCTTCAAAACCATAAACAGATTAAAACCATCCGCTCGTCGGGACTGTTCATGGCCATTGAGCTGAGCTCGTTCGAGAGAGTACAGCAATTTATCCGTACCGGTATAGAAATAGGATTTGTTACCGATTGGTTTCTCTTTTGCGATACAGCCTTTCGGATAGCACCCCCTCTCATCATTACCGATGATGAGGTTGAAGAAGCCTGCAGGCTGATTATTGAGGCTCTGGATCGTCTTTAGGCTTTTGCTTCTTTTTGCCCGAATCGAATAGAAGAATCCCTCCAAAAGCCATACCCACAAGGGTGCTTCGCCAAGGGTCGGCCCAAACGGGGCAGCTACCGCCTCGGCAACCAATAAAGTAATAATAGGCATAGCCTAAAAGAGCACCACCCACAAGGCCTAGGATAAATTTAAGGGTGAAGATTCGTTTAAGAAAAATGGGGCAATTCATACTAAAAACTTTTCTAATTGGTTTACGTAATAACGATAAACATTGATTGATATAGATATGTTCAAAGCACCTATCCCTTTTCTGGCAACCATAGTGGCACTCCTTATCTCATGTCAAAGTACCAATGCACAAGCTATAGAGCAGATGGAAAACAGCATGCTAGCACTTATTGACAGTATTGAGAAAGCACCTACTTTTGAGCAGAAAGAATCTCTGAATGCAGATTTGATCCTGTTTATGGATAGTACGCTGGCTATGGAAGCATCGTTCGATTATGCTTTCGAAAAGCTAACAAAGATATCTATCCTAACCTCCCCCGACAGTAAGGTGCGGATATACACCTGGAACATCCCTCAGCCCAATAGAACCCAAAAGTATTACGGGTATATCCAAACTTTAACCGACAGGGGGTTGCATGTTTTTAGGTTGAACGATAATCGCTCTCGGATTAAAACTCCTCAAATGGACATTCTTTCTGCCAACTCATGGTATGGAGCTTTATACTACTCTATCAGACTAGATCTATTTATGGGCAGAGAGGTTTACACCCTGCTGGGCATTGATATGAACAACCCTTTTTCATCGAAACGGATTATTGAAACGGTTACCTTTTCGCCCACCTGGGAGCCCCAATTTGGAGTGCCCCTTTTTGTGGTTAGAGGAACTGCACTGAGCCGAATTATCCTCGAATACTCATCAAGGGCAACCCTAACGCTGGAATGGAATGAACCGCTAAAAATGATTGTTTTTGATCATCTCAGCCCTATTCGCAACGACTATATTGGCAATTTTCAATTTTATGTTCCCGATTTTTCCTATGATGGTTTCTTGCTCACTCCCAACGGTTGGGAGTACAGAGCCGACATTGACATTCGCAATCCGGAACGAACACCCAATGCTCCGGCTAAACCTCCTATTGAAAACGTTGACCCTGGTTTTCTATATCGGGCACAGTAGAAAAGTCTTCCTCAAAATCTGATTCAAAATCCGGCTCAACCTCCTCTTGAAATAACTCGGGATGTGATGTTTCATAGTAATCTACTATTTTCACTCCCTTAAAGTAGTAGTTGATGATCTCCGAGTAGGTTTTCCCTTTTTTCGCCATCTGCATCCCACCGTCTTGGCACAAGCCCACTCCGTGCCCGTACCCTTTCCCCTTAACCCGAATAAATCCGGTTATCATATCGATGGAAAAATAGGCTGAACGAAGGTTAAAGTGCGAACGGATTTGCGAGGTAGGAATAACCTTACCCCCAATCCGATACTCATAGGTTCTATCCTGAGAGACAAGGGCATAATCGGCAGCAGTTAACCCTTCGGTAGCTACTCCCTTTGAGGTAAGGAATTGATTAAAACTATCGATGGGAATCCGAACCTCCCACTGCGAATTGGGTTGGCTCTTGCAGTAGCTGTCTGCAACTGAGGTTAAATAGGGATGATTGGTTACCCAAACATCTCCGGAATTGGCCGTATGCCCTCCGCAGTTGGCATGGAATGCGCCCACAATAAGCTCATCTTGCTCATCGACAACCACAAGCCCGGTGGTTGCTCGCACTGCCTTAAGAATAGTCTCACTTTTGGAGAGCTTACCCTTATAGGCTTGGCAATGCACATCGTCACAAAGGTTGAAACCCTCCCCGTTATGCTTGCCTGCATGACCTATAGCATAGGTGCGCGCAAGCAAAGCTTGCGCTTTATAGAATTCGGCATGCGCATTTGGCCCCGCCTCTGCCTCAACCACCCCAGCAATATACTTATCCATATCAATAATGTTTAGGGTCATCAACCTGTCAAAATCTACGTAAAAGGATAGGTTGTCGTCATAAAGCCTTGCCGGCAATGAGGGCACTACGGAGTTTATGCGCAGCACATCGTTATCGGTTTGCCCCACAACCGATACCCTTGACCATGTTCCATAATGGTTAATCATATCGCGTACCTTAACCGAATCACCGGAACGAGAAACGTAGATAATTTGGTTTAAGCTCAGGGGGATGATGGTGTCTCCTGCAATAATGTTGTATTTCCCGCTAACAGGAGTAAGTACAAAGGTTTGACTTTGATAAGTATTGAAAAGACTAATGCTCACTTTCTGTGAATACATCGTAGAGCAATATATCACGAACAAAAATAGAATGGATAGTCGTTTCATATGGTAAGAAATTTAGCTTTGGCCGATATAATCAAAAATAAACGCTGCAATACGGTTTGAGGTACCGGGTTCTCCCATCCTTTCTTTGAGCTCCCTAAAGTGATCCAACATCTGTACTCGATGCTTTTGCCCGGGTAGTAGCTTCGACACCTCGTTAAATAGGGTTTGTGGAGTATACTTAAACTGAATCAGCTCTTTTACCACCTCCTGATCCATAACAAGATTTACCAGCGAGATATACTTAACCCGAATTACCATCCATGCAATAATCATGGAGAGAAAACTACCCCGATAACAAACCACCTCTGGCGTGTTGTAAATTGCAGCCTCTAGGGTTGCTGTACCCGAAGTAACAACGGCTACCTCTGCATTTTGAAGTAAGGTTTGGGTTTGATTAAATTCGACGGTTATGTTGCTATCCACCAAATATCGCTTATAGTCATCGGGGGTAAGTGAGGGTGCTCCGGCAATCACAAATCGGCATTGGGGAAGCTTCTCGACCAACGTAAGCATTCGGGAGAGGTTATGCTTCAACTCCTGTTTTCTGCTCCCGGGGAGCAGAGCAATTAGCGGCTTACTATTGGAATCATACTCCGTTTTTTCTTGTACCATCGGCTCTATGGCATCCAGCAAAGGGTTTCCAAGGTAGTAAGCCTTTAGCCCTTTTCTGCTAAAATAATCCTGTTCAAAAGGAAAAATGATGATCAGCCGATCCACATATTTCTTCAGCTTCTTTACCCGTGACTCCTTCCAAGCCCAGACCTTAGGTGCAATGTAATACACTACCCTATGCCCTAAACTTTTAGCATATTTAGCCATGCGCAGATTAAACCCGGCATAATCCACAAGGATTACCACATCAGGCTTAAACTCATCGAGCGACGATTTGGCCAGCTTAAAATTTTGCCCTACAGATCTGAGGTTTTGCAAAACCTCAACAAACCCCATAAAGGCCATATCGCGATAGTGCTTTACCAGGGTCCCCCCCTGATTGAGCATCAAATCGCCTCCCAAAAACATGAATTGCGCATTGGGATCTTGCAGTTTAAGACTCTGCATTAGGTTTGCCGCATGCAAATCGCCCGAAGCCTCACCGGCTATAATAAAGTATTTCATGCAGAATCCCTTTGATTAAAAGATTTTAGTTACAAACACTATAATAGCCAGTATAATTGTAACGCCTAAAATTCCTCTGGCAGTTTGCAGCCTGTTTGTGTAGGCAAACAGCAAAAATGTACCCAGGTTAGGCAAGGCAGCCAAACTCAATATCTTCGGGGTCATGGTTTGCAACCAAAATGCATGTAACGATTTATCGGAAAA
>CAZKPD010000162.1:2418-5338 GCA_964554585.1 uncultured Rikenellaceae bacterium | reverse complement strand
GGTCCGGTAGCTCAGCTGGATAGAGCAACAGCCTTCTAAGCTGTAGGTCATAGGTTCGAATCCTATCCGGATCACGTTTTAAGATACCAAAAGGTCTTTCGACAGAAAGGCCTTTTTTGGTTTTACCCATTGCCATTTTCCATTATTGTATATTCATATTTATGTTATTACGTATTAACTTTGTTAAATAGTTTTTACGCAATCGGATATTATTGCTAACTTGCATTTCATTACAAGAAATCCAATTTCTTAATGAAAATAGAAATTGTAATCATAATCGCATTAGTAGTGTATATTACTGTTCTACACTATTATTGGCACAAAAAGAACTTGCTTTTTAAGGAGGGGATAATTCGGTTGATGGGGTTGGAAGAAATGCTTTTGAAAGAGGGGCTTGAGAAGATGATCTCTAAAATTCTTGATTCCCAAAAAACAGAAAAACCCAAAAGGGATAAGATTTTTGATGAACCCCTCCAAAATTTTATTTTTAGCGACAAGAGCAGTCAGGTAATTTTTCTCCATTATACCAAAGAGGAAAAGGTAGCCCAAGATATTACTCAACAGGGCTTTATTTTCGAGGACTCTTTTCATAAAACGGCAGAGCAGGTTACCGATGATGTGGAAGATTTTGCCTATAGGCATTTCCTCAACCGTCCTTTTGGCCCTTATGTGGTTGTGATAGGTATTGAAAAGGAGCTCTACGAACATTTACACAACCTTGTATTGAAGGGAGTAAGCGAACTAAACGTTGAACAGGCCCTAAGCCAAAGGGTAGAAGAGGATCTCGAAGGGAATGAAGAGCTGTACCTGCTCCCCGGATACTATATCAAAGGGTATGTAAATGCTATTACCGGAGATATCCATATTAACCCAGATTTCAATCCCGCATTCAACCCTCATAGTACAATTAACGCCCATTAAAAGCATAGGATGCCCTGTTGATTAGGTTTGATTTCAATAATCATTTTGTAGCTTAATTGGGTTTTACCATCGGCAAATTGCTATTTTTGCACCGTTTCCTTGTTTTAATTATTCTTCATGGCACAACTGCAAAAGAGGGTAGCGTTTTACACTTTAGGATGTAAGCTCAATTTCTCTGAAACTTCTACCATAGCACGTCAGTTTGATGAGTTGGGATTCCAAAAGGTTTCTCCCAATAATGAGGCTGATATTCTTGTTATCAATACATGCTCTGTTACCGAACAGGCTGAAAAAAAGTGCCGTCAAGCCATTAAAAAATTTGTATCTCATTCGCCCAATGCCTTTGTTGCGGTAGTGGGATGCTATGCACAGCTTCGACCCGAGGAGTTGGCTAACATTGAGGGTGTAGATTTGGTAATGGGCGCAGCCCATAAGGGAAATGTTCCGCAGCTTATCAATAGCACCCAAAAGAGATCCAAGGTTAAGGTGTATGGTTGTGAGGCAGATTTGATTACCGATTTTTTTCCGGCCTACTCGTCGGGTGACAGAACCCGCTCATTCTTGAAAGTACAAGACGGGTGCGACTACCACTGTACCTATTGCACCATCCCCTTGGCCCGAGGCCAAAGCCGCAATATACCCATTGCTCAAATTGTTGAACAGGCTCGGCACATTGCAGCTCAGGGCATTAAAGAGGTGGTGTTGACGGGGGTTAATACCGGAGATTTTGGGAAAACAACAGGTGAACATTTCATTGATCTCATCAGGCAATTGGAACAAGTGGAAGGTATTGAACGATATCGTATCTCATCCATCGAACCCAATTTGATTACCGATGAGATTATCCGCTTTGTTGCGCAATCACAAAAATTTCTCCCCCATTTCCATATCCCTTTACAGGCAGGTTCCGACAATGTGCTCAAACTGATGAAGCGTCGTTACAATCGCTCTCTTTTTGCTCAAAAAATCACCACTATTAAGCAAACCCTCCCCAATGCATTTATCGGAGTGGATGTGATTGTGGGATTTCCGGGAGAGACCGATGCTGATTTTGAGGATACGTTCACACTTTTAAGCGATCTTAAGCCCTCATTCCTTCACGTGTTCCCTTACTCTGTTCGGCCCAATACACCGGCAGCAGACTATGATGGAAAAGTTGCTGCTACCGTCATAAAAAAAAGGGCTCAAAGGCTACAACAGCTTTCCGATCAGCTGCATCGTGATTTTTACATTCAAAACTTGGGTACAACGGAGTACGTTTTGCTGGAGGGTGCAGAGCATAAAGGGATGATGACCGGTTTTACGCGCAACTATATAAAAGTTGAAATGGAATACCAAAAGCATTTGGTGAAAAGCATTGTAAAGGTAGAGCTAACAGGCGTTTCGGAAACAGGAAATCTTACAGTAAAACTACTTAACCATGAATAAGCTTAGTCTTCCCAACATCAAATCCATGTGCCATGAGGTTGTTGGAATTACCCGAATAACTGCTGAGTATATTCGAGAGCAACGTAAGGGTTTTAGTATGGATATGGTTGAATCCAAAGGGGTACATAATTTTGTATCGCATGTGGACAAGGAATCGGAACGGCAGCTTGTAGCCAAGCTAAAAACGATACTGCCCCAGGCAGGTTTTATTGCAGAGGAAGGGACAGGCGAACCCATTCCCAATGGGTTGAATTGGGTGATTGACCCGCTTGACGGAACCACCAATTTTATCCATGGTTTACCTCCATACGCCATTAGCATAGCATTGATGGATAAGGAAGAGGTGATCATGGGAGTAATCCATGAGGTTACCCTGAACGAGTGCTTTTACTCCTGGGGAGATAATATGGCTTATATGGATGGCGAGCCCATAAGGGTGACAAATACACATAAGGTTTCCGATGCGCTTATTGCAACCGGGTTTCCCTATTACGATTATCAGCGTATGGGCCCTTTCTTGGAAACTATGGACTATTTTATGCGCAACTCTCACGGTTTACGCCGTTTAGGT
>CAZKPD010000162.1:0-2408 GCA_964554585.1 uncultured Rikenellaceae bacterium | reverse complement strand
GCCTATGTGGCCTGTGGTAGATTTGATGCGTTTTATGAGTACAGCCTTTCGCCCTGGGATGTGGCTGCCGGAGCTTTTCTGGTAAAACAGGCAGGAGGGGTGGTTAGCGATTTTAGTGGCACAAATAATTATATCTTTGGCAAAGAGATCGTAGCTTCAAACCATAATCTGTCTGAAGAATTTTTACGCATAACATCAGGTATTTTTACCAAATAGGGTTACTATGCAGGCATTCCTTTTTTCGCTCTTTTATGGTTTTACCTGGCTCTTATCGGATTTTACTTTTGTAGTGATGTACTATCTGGTTGGATACCGCAAGGGAGTTGTACAAAAGAATCTGCGAAATTCTTTTCCGGATAAATCGGAACAAGAGCTGAAAAAGATTGAACGTAAGTTTTATAGACACCTTTGCGATTTAATGCTCGAAACCCTTGTGCTATTGCATACAAAACTTAATAAGGCTCTTAAGTTATGTAAGTTTAATAACCTTGACCTTTTCGACAAGTTTCATCAAGAGGGGAAAAGCGTAGTCTTGGTTACGGGTCATTATGGCAACTGGGAGCTGTATGGCTTGATGGCTCATCAGCTTACCCAGCATTTTGTGGGAATTTACAAGCCTTTAACCAATCCGCGCTATGACCGAATCATGCTTGACATGCGTCAACGATTCAAGGCTATTACAGTACCCATGAACGACACCCTTCGGGCATTGATTGACTATAAGCGCAAAGGAGAACCAATAGTTTTGCTAATGATAGCCGATCAGACCCCTGCAAAAAGTGATATTCGCTATTGGACTACATTCCTCAATCAGCCTACTGCCGTATTTCTTGGCGCAGAAAAGCTGTCGCAGAAGTTCGATATGCCTGTGGTTTTTTCTGTAATACGTAGGGTTAAGCGAGGTCAGTATGAGGTGGATTTTGAGCTCCTAACCGAAACTCCCAATGAGTTTAAACCCTATGAGCTTACGGATCTGCATGTAAAGCGATTAGAGCAACAAATAATGGAAACACCCCAGTATTGGTTATGGTCTCATAAACGTTGGAAAATTAAACCAACAACTATTGCCAACGAGACCGTTGAATCATGAAAAGTATTGCTGTTGTCATACTCAATTGGAATGGCATTGGCCATTTAAAGCAGTTCCTTCCAGGGGTTATTGCCCATTCTCATGTGGAGGGATTTAATGTGCTAATTGTTGTGGCCGACAATGGCTCAACCGACGGTTCGGTGCAATGGCTTCAATCCCTAGGCAGTAGTATTAGGACAATCCTTTTTGATAAGAATTACGGGTTTACGGGAGGATATAATCGGGCGCTTAAAGAGGTAGATACCGATTACTACGTTATCCTCAATTCCGATGTGGAGGTTCAACCCGATTGGCTTAAACCTTTGGTCGAATTTATGGAGCATACGCCCAATGCAGCAGCATGTATGCCCAAGATTAACTGCTACGCATCTGCCGATCAGTTTGAGTATGCCGGAGCAGCCGGAGGATTTATTGATGCGTTGGGATATCCTTTCTGCCGAGGCAGAATTATTAATATGGTTGAGGCAGACAGAGGTCAGTATGATGATGCGAGGCAGATATTTTGGGCTTCGGGTGCGGCCATGCTTATTCGTTCTGCAGATTTTTGGAGTGTGGGAGCCCTAGACGAAGACTATTTTGCGCATATGGAGGAGATAGACCTCTGTTGGAGGTTACACCATTTCGGAAAATCGGTGTGGTGCATTCCGCAGTCCAAAATACTGCATGTGGGTGGCGGAACCCTATCGGCAAACAGCCCTAGGAAGACCTACCTAAACCATCGCAATAACCTGTTAATGCTCCTGAAAAATCTGCCCAAAGCCACGGTTGTACCCGTCCTCTTTACCCGATTCCTGCTCGACTATGCATCGGCCTTTGGCTATCTGTTTACGGGCAAACCGCATTTTTCTTGGGCGGTTTGTAGAGCACACCTCAGCTTTTTCCGAAATTGCCCTTCAGCCTTGAATAAGCGACGTTTATACAAGCGTCAAAGGGTTAAGCTGTACCCATCCAGTATCCTGCTCCAATTCTTTGTGTTTAAACGGAAACATTTCTCTCAGCTGCCTGCAAAGGGATATTTGTAGTATTTCTTGTGGGTAGTTGGAACCAAAACCATTACATAATTGTTAAATTTGCAACTTTGTAAAACGTTTAGGTAGAACTACAGAATTAATCCCATGAAACACCCATGTAATGCAGATTGCGCAACCGAGCGCCCTTCGCGAGCTCACCGTAAGGTAAACACCGATGAACAACCGAGCGTTTTTTGCGAGTTCGGCACAGCCAAACCATGGGTGTTCCATCCGAGCGTTAAAGAGTGTTAAGGTCAAGATCGTAACTTATTATATATTAATAACATTAGAATTTTGTACGGATGAAA
>CAZKPD010000161.1:0-5435 GCA_964554585.1 uncultured Rikenellaceae bacterium | reverse complement strand
TTAGTAGCTTTGTCTAATAACGACTACAAGCTAAAGCCGATTGTAATAGTTAAAACCGGAGGTAATTCAACTTTAGAAACCGCCTATTACTGTGGGCTTTAGCCCCATAAAGCCTTTCTATCTCCTCCTAAAAGTTTCCATTGTGGTGTAGCCTTTGCAATCATTCAAGGATTGACTTGAAGTCAAACCTTAAGCGGTATACGATAGCTGCGTCTGGAGCCTTAGCCGCAGCGGAGTTCGAACTATACGATAAAAATATAGGGTATTGAAGATATCCAATACCCTATAAAAGCGAGTCAGTAATTTCGTTAGAATGCGAAGCCAAGAGCAAAGCCCATGCGCGTACCGTAGCCATCAAATATGGCTGTACCAATTTCCTCAGTTCCCTCTTCAAGTTTGAACTTCCCATTACCATAATGCGCTCCAAAAAACAGATCCATGGTAAATCCGGATCCCAAAATCCACTGTCTGCCAAGGACTACTCCTCCACCCAAATTGGTGTATGTGCCTTTGTTTTCCCCGGCGTTTGCCGAATAGTTCTGGAAGCGTAGGTAGGGTGCAGCATAAAACCCACTGCAAGCATTCCCCATGGGGTAGTACTTAAACTCAGGTGTAAGTATTAAACCTGAGAAACCTACCTTTTCAAACTTGTAGTTGAGGTATGCAACTCCCAATTGACCTGCGAAGTGATCAGTAATGTGTCTTTCGTAGAAAATGGAGCCGGTGCCCACAATAATACTTAATGTGTTCACTTTTAGAACGTTTTTTTCGGATTCTTTAGCTTCCTGCGCAAACAATGGGAGGGCTATGCAAAAAGCTAAGGTTAAGGATAGAATTCTTTTCATAGTGTGATTTTTTGGTTAGTAGTCTACTTTGTTTGCAATAAATATGCCACAGGAGAATGTGTATAAACTCTCCATTTATGGTATAGGGCTAAATTACACTATTTCTCAATAATGCGCTACTTCTATTTGAATGCTCTTTGGTGGAATGTTATTTCATTTGACTTTTTAGCACAATGTTTTTTGTGTATTTATGAATTGCTATGTTCTTCTTACGATAGCTTCCAAACCTCAATCCCTGCTTTGGGGTCAACCATTCTACCAATTTTCTCCTCCGATTGGATTAGGATAATTTCTCCTGTATAGCTGATGTGGGCCTCCAGAAGATGCCCGCCTGTGAGCACTATCTTTTCGTTTTTATCTAAATATGAAAAAATGGCGTGCATGTGTAAAAAGGGCTCATTGTTCCGGTCGGTGGTTACATTTCCCGTTAGGGAAACCATTTCCAGCATACCCGTAAACCGATGTTCGATAAAGTCATCCTTCTCAGGGATATATGTTCCTATAAGAGCATAATCGCAAGCGCCGATTCCCTGAAAATATCCCGACTCAATGTTCTCCTGCTTGCAGATCTGTTTGATGCTTTCGATTAGGCTTTCGTCCTTATCCAAACGGATATAGAAGCGTTTTCTCTCTTTTTTGTATTCCATAATACTATGTTTATAAATTTCTTTAAAGCCGTTTTTTGCCCCGACAAATACAAATACCATAATCCGCAATCTGCTTTAAGAACAAGCATTAACAACTTGTCCTAATTACAATCTTGCCATTTGCCGTGTTGTGCTCTGCCATCTGGTGAGCCTGCACAATCTCATCCAAAGAGAAAACCTTTGAAATAACCGGATGCAGGTTATGCGTTGTGAGCAGCTGGAGAATAGCATCTATGCTTTGCTGCGTGGGATAGTTGCTGAAAAAACCGGTAAGGTAAACTCCATTGGGTATATCCTTTATCGGGTCGAAACCGTCAAGCGAACCCTTTTTGCCCAGCACGCCCGTATGGCATACAATGCCATGGTAAGCAGCCAGCTTAAGAGACTCCAACACCGTAGAGGCGCCAATAAGTTCAAGAACCTTGTTCACCCCGCGCGGGTAAAGTTTCAGTAATTGCTCTCCCAATGTACCGTTATCAATCAGCACATGGTCAGCGCCTTGCGCTTGTAGAAATTCACTTTTACTTTGGCTTCGGGTTGAAGCCAACACGGTTGCACCCACCGCTTTTGCCATTTGCATGGCGGCTACGCCAGCTGCGCTGGTACCCCCTCGTATGAGGATTGTATCGCCCGATTGCACTTGCAGACATTGGAATAACGAGCCGTAAGCGGTGAAGTAGGTTTCGGGAATGGCGCCCAGCTCTTCCCAGCTTAAATCGGAATTGATTGGGAAAACATTTTTTGCGGGTAGCAGGGCATATTCTGCATAGCTCCCGTCAAAGGTGCGACCCATACCGCCCATCAGGGCAACCACCCGTTGCCCTTTTTGCCATCCGCTATCCGACGGGTCGGCAATCTCGCCGGCACACTCAATGCCCATAATGCGCGGCAATTGGATATAGGATGCATCGCCTTCAAACTGGCGCATCATCAGCTCCGAACGGTTTATGCCAAATGCTTTAACCCTCACCAACACCCAACCCGCTTTTACTGTCGGAATGGGCACATCGGTAACGGTAAGCACCTCGGGTGCCCCCGTTTTGGTTAAGATTGCTGCTTTCATATGTTGTTTGTGTTAGTTATTGATTTGCTTCCAGCATTGAGGGTCGGGAGCATAAAAATTGCCGGTATAGCCGTATGCTACCGCAGGACATCCACGGCAAAACCGTTTTAGCTCACATTGAGCGCATTTCTCAAAATGGTCGTAATCACGGTAATAGTCCATCCTATCGCCTGTGAAAATATCAAATAGTTGTTCGTTGAAAACGTTGCCCACCCTACTCTCCATGCGACGACAGGCATACACCTCGCCCGTGGGTAGTATGGTGAGGTGATTATTGGCGCAATTACAACCCTCATAAATTACATCGTCATCCAACCCTTCGGGTATTTGGGAAAGCCCCTTTTCGTAAAGGAACAGCGTCCAAAGGTGGTCTTTTAGGTTGAAGCTGGTACCTCGGTCTTTGTATTGCTCAAACTTTTGCCAGCAGGTTTCAAGCACATTTCTATACTGTTGTGGCGTAAGGTGAGTGCTCTTCTCGCTGCTTGTGGGGCAGTAGCGAGCAAAAGCGAAAATGTCGGCATTATGCTCCACCACCGTATCAATAAGCTCACTCATCTCTTGGGCGTTTGTGCCCGAAACGGTGGTCATAATGGCGCAGCGTATCCCTGCGTTACGCAGAACCTCAATTTTTTCGAGGGTAGTATCGAACGAGCCGGGTTTACGCATGGCATCGTGGGTTTCGGGCAGGCCGTCGATGGAAAGCTGGTACCTTTCGCAACCCAAGGCTTTCAGCCTTTGGCACACCTCAGGGGTTAAATGGAACGGATTACCCAGAATGGAGAATGCCACACCATGAGCTTTGAAAAGCGCTGTTAAATCCCAGAATCGGCTATGCAGAATTGGGTCGCCCCCTGTTAGGTAGAAGTACGGAATACGCCCAACCTTTTCACACATATCCAAACAGTTGTTGAAGACCGATTCCATTTCATCCCACGACATCTCTTGAACCTTAAAGTGAATATCCTCAGAGAAGATATAGCAATGCTTACACCGCTGGTCGCAGCTATCGGTTATATGCCATTGAAAAGCGAAATATTCCATGATGATGAGTTTGCTGATTCCGTTAAAAGCAGTCCCGACCGAATAATCTCATTATTGCGGTCGGGACGCTTTACATCTATTTGTCGTCACTTGCACCACAACCCGAACCGCATGCAGAGGGTTTTGGATCGTCGCCTGCACCACATGCCGATGCTGGTTTTGGATCGTCTCCGGCTCCGCAAGCCGATGCGGGTTTGGGGTCGTCGCCTGCACCACATGGCGAAGCGGGTTTCGCATCACCGCCCGAACCGCAAGATGAGCCACAGCCCGCTGTGGCAAATAGCATTTGGTTTGCACCCATTACGCTTTGGGCACTACGACGAGCATAATAGTTTCCTACCTGCCCCCAGCCGTTTAGAACATTCAATTTGTTCATACCTTTTGTTTTATTAGGTTATTAATACATTCTAAAATTAGAGGTGATAAACGGTATGTGCAAGTGGGTTTTTAACTTACCTGTATAGTTAGTATTGCTGATTATTAGCGTATTATATAAATATAATTTAGGGTTTTTGTGTAATTATTTTTCAACCCTAAAAGACCGAGGAGACTATTACTCTCTTTTAGTTATTATTTGTATTATTGCATGGAGATTTAATAGGTTAAGCGATGAGACAATTAGATTTGCAATACCCAACCTGCCCCATTCGCAATGTTTTGCAACGATTTGGCGATAAATGGTCGCTATTGGTTTTATGCACTTTGGGAGGGACCAATGGAAAGATGCGCTACAAGGAATTGAGTGCTGCTATTCCCGATATTTCGCATAAAATGCTCACTAGCACTCTGAAGCATTTGGAGGCAGACCATTTTATTGTAAGAGAAGCATACGCAGAAATACCGCCACGGGTTGAATACTCGCTGACCAAAACTGGGAATAGCCTAATGCCAATTATCGGCTCAATGATTGAGTGGGCCCAGCACCATTTCGAGGAGGTTACCAAGTAACCCGAGGCTGGAGCCTTAGCCAAACGGAGTTTTCTATTTCTCACCAAATATATAACCAATAGATACTCTAAAAACTCGATTGTTAATTTTAGCACCACCATCAGTATTAGGTGAAATATTTGCTAAACCTAAATTGAAAGATAGGCCAATCTGAATAGAATTTATCTCTACCCCAGTCCCCATGGTTAAGCCAAAATCCAGTCTTTTTAGATCGGACTTATCTTTATCAGACCCCCATTCAATATCCTTTGTATACGAGCTAGTAGTATAGTTAGAAGTTTTTTTATATTTTGTTTTACCACTTAATCCAAAGCCTAAATATGGTCCAAAAACACCATAGCTTTTTGCCCTACCTAAATCAGATGAACCTTTTACAGTTAGCGGAATATCGAGGTATAGAAGGTTTGTTCTTAATGTAGATTTAAGGGTTCCTCCTCCATATATGAACGTTGCTTTACTTGCCGTAAATCCCTTAGTTGATAATAATAAACCTGTTTCAAACGAAAGCATTTCAGCTAATGGGAATTCAGCAGTTGCCCCTATATGAAAACCCGGTTTTATTCTGTAATCATCACTATAGGTTTTATTATCATCTTTTACGCGCATGTTTGACAAATTCAAACCTCCCTTTATTCCAAAATTTTGAGCAAAAAGCTCAGTAGTCATGGTAAGTGCAAGAACTACTACTAAAAGTTTAGTTAAATTTCTCATGCTTATGTGAATTTATTTTATTTCTACTCATAAAGCCATCGAAGTACGTCCCGTTTATTAAATGGTCGCTGAACTCCATTTTTTCCAAAACCATTTTTGTTTTAGTCATTTGCTTCGTAGTAATACGAATAGTCAATTCCTTTCATAAACATTTCGCGGTCGTTGATTTTGTTGGTTAAA
>CAZKPD010000160.1:0-5467 GCA_964554585.1 uncultured Rikenellaceae bacterium | reverse complement strand
TTATGTTTAACATTTATTTATATATTCACATTTCTCAATATTAATAATCAAAGGACATGGAAAGAATAGACATTCTTATTATTGGTGGTGGAGCTTCGGGGCTTTCTGCTGCTATTAGTGCTAAAACCTATAATCCCGAGAAATCTGTAGTTGTTCTACGCAAGGAGGAAAAGGTACTTGTGCCCTGTGGAATTCCGTATATCTTCGGATCGCTTCAAACCAGTGATAAGAACATTTTGCCGGACAAAATGCTAATTGACCTGGGAGTAGAAATTAAGATTGCTACAGCCTCCCTAGTCGATACTAAGGCTAAGGTTTGTACCCTAGAGGACGGAACTAAGCTCTATTTCGACAAGCTAATCTTTGCTATGGGCTCTATTCCCACCAAACCCAAATGGCTAAAAGGGGGTGACCTGGAAAATGTTTTCACTATCCCAAAGAATAAGGTATACCTAGACCAAATGCATGAAAGCCTAAAAAAGCTGAAGCGGATTGTAACCATTGGTGCAGGGTTTATTGGCGTTGAGATGTCGGACGAGATGAACAAAATGGGATGGGATGTAACCCTTGTAGAAGTTGAAGAATCTATTCTTAGCAAAGCGTTTGACAAAGAGTTTGGCGATAGGGCTCAAACCCTTCTTGAGGAGCGGGGTGTTAAGGTGGTTACCGGAAGAGGGGTTAAAGAGATAGTGGGCAAGGATGGGAAGGTGTCCCAAATCGTACTATCTGATGGTGAAAAGATTGCCGCGGATGCAGTAATTCTGTCCATGGGCTATATTCCCAATACGGAACTAGCGCAAAAATCTAATGTGGCCCTTAACGAGTTTGGTTTTATTAAAACCTGTGAGTATATGCGGGTTGATGGTTGCTCCCATGACATCTATGCGGTAGGCGACTGCGCAGAAAAGCGTGATTTCTTAACCCGCAAAATAAGCACAACTATGCTTGCCTCCACTGCCTGTGCCGAAGCCAGAGTAGCCGGAATGAACCTATATGAGCTTAGCCCTTGCAAAAGTTTTAACGGTACCATAGCCATTTATGATACCGCAATTGGCAATACCGCTTTTGGTACGGCCGGTATTACCGAAGCAAAAGCCAATGAGGAAAAGTTTAGCGTAGTGGTGGGTAGCTTCACCGGAATAGATAAACACCCCGGTTCGCTTGAGGGTACGCATGAGCAAACCGTTAAGCTAATTGTTGCTGCCGATTGTGGAAGAATTCTTGGCGGAATGGTGTATGGAGGCGGAAGCGTAGGAGAACTAACCAACTCCATCGGATTTCTCATTCAAACGCACACCAATATCAAAGCGCTCCTTTCTGCCCAAATTGGGACACACCCCATGCTAACCGGTTCTCCGGCTGCATACCCGCTGATTAAGGCTGCTGAGAATGTGGTGAAAAAGATGAGAAGATAAAAAAAGGCTATCTAGTCGATAGCCTACAGCTGTTCTCCTTGCTGATTCCCCTGTTTCCGTAGTAAAAACTACTAGGAGCAGGGGAATTAGCCTAAATCGCTAATCCTTTCCAACTTGTGCTGATTCAGGATCTTAATCCTACGGCCATCCAGCTCAAGAATTCCTTCGCTGGAAAATGACGAGAGAGTCCGAATAGCATTGGAGGTGGTCATATTCGACAAATTTGCCAAATCCTCTCTGGACAGATACACTTTAATGGTTTGTTCGTCCTCTTCAAGGCCATAGGTATCGCGTAAAAACAGAAGGCTCTCTGCCAAACGACCCCGAATATGCTTTTGGGTCAGCGTAACAGTTCTACTATGCGAAAAACCTAACTCACTAGCAATCGACTTAAGTATATGGTAGGTGAGTAAAGCGTTTGACTGCAATATTTTGATGATGGTATTACGTTCTACCACTCCAACTACACAATCCTCTAGGGCTTCGGCTGAAGCGATATGGTTTTCATCTGCAAACATAGCACGATAGCCTATAAACCCGACAGGGTTTGCCATTCGAACAATCTGATCGCGACCACCTACACCTTCCTTAAAAATCTTCACCTTTCCCCTAATTAAACATACAAGCCCGGCGGGTACATCACCATCCCGATAAATTATTTCGCCTTTACGGTACTGTGAGTAGCTAAAGCTCTTGAACATAAGCTCTTTTTCTTTGGGGCGCAGATTTGGAAATAAGGAGCAAACTGCTTCAAAAGCGGTTTGAATATCAATAGACGAATAGGTCATACTATTTCAAAATTTGAATGGAGCCTTTGCAATGAGGAGGCCTCAATGCATCGCCCCGATGTGAACAACACAATTTGATTACAAAGATAAAAAATGTTTTACAGCAGAAAAAAAGATTGGCTGCTATAATTCAGAAAACGTAAAAAATTGCTGTTAATACTTACCTATATCTTTCCGGTCAATGGAAGCTTGCGCGAAAACCCGAATCCTTTTTCTGAAACTCTCAGCAAAGGTGCCGATTGTGCTCGCTTATGCTCGCTGGAATTGATGAGTCGAATGGTTTTACGAACCTCCTCAGCATTGTACCCCATACCAATGATTGCATCAGCATCCTTCTCTTTCTCTACGTATTGAACTATTATACCATCCAGCACATTGTAATCGGGTAGCGAATCCGAATCTTTCTGATCGGGTCTAAGCTCAGCCGATGGGGGTTTAATAATGGTATGATTGGGAATAATCTCCTGTTCTCTATTGATATAATGTGCTAATTTAAACACATCGGTTTTATATACATCGGCCAGTACAGCCAATGCCCCGTTCATATCACCATATAGCGTTCCGTATCCAACCGCTGCTTCACTCTTATTGGAGGTATTAAGTAACAAATAACCCAACTTATTGGAAAGTGCCATAAGCATTAATCCACGTATTCGGGCCTGAATATTCTCCTCGGTATGATCTGCAGGAAGATCACCAAAAACAGGTTGTAAGCTTTTAGCTATGCTATTAAAAGAATCTTCAATGGGAATGGTGTGGTAATCCACACCAAGATTTTGCGCTAAACCCACCGCATCACCTATTGAATGCTCTGACGAATACTGTGAGGGAAGTAGCAATACTTTAAGATTAGAAGCGCCAAGCGCTTTGTAAGCCAATGCAAGAACCACCGCCGAATCTAGCCCTCCGGAAAGGCCTAGGGTAGCCTTTTTAAAACCCGATTTACTAAAAAAATCCTTGATGCCTAAAACCAGCGCATCGTGCATTTGAGCGATGTAATCGGGTGCCACTACTTTGAGTGACGAACCAATAAATTCCTCGTTAAACACATCAACAATCTGGAAATCTCCGGCAAAAGAGCTTAGCTGGTTTACAAGAAAACCTTGGCCATTGATTACCATAGAGGCTCCCTCAAAAATCAAATCTGTGTTGGCCCCAACCTGATTGGCATTAATTATTGGCACACCAATATCACTCGCTCTTTTCGAAAGAGCTGCAAAGCGCTGCAAAGCGCTACCATGCACAAAACGCGTAGCCGTTAAATTGATAATCAAATCGGGTTGCAGCAGTGTCAGCTCTGCATCACTATAATTATCACCCACAGTAATGCCAATGCTTATGCCCTCAATAGCTATAGCTGCAATGTGTAATCCTGCATTGAAATGGGTCCCCTCTGCCAAAAGGGTGTCGTTATTCAGCTCTGTTTTGTGGTGAATACTCTGCACCATACCATTGCCCAACACAAATGCGGAATTAAAAAGCAACCCTTCACGTGAACTTGGAGCTCCAACAATTGCTGTTATATTCAAACAATGAGCAGCTATTTGCTCTATCGCCTTTTCGCATTCGTCAATAAAATAGGAACGATTAAGTAAATCGTATGGATAGTACCCGCATACAGCAAGTTCGGAAAAAACGGCTATGCGAGCCCCTTGATTTTTTGCTGTTTCAATGGCACTGATAATCTTGGCCACATTATACTCAATGTTGCCTACAATATAATTTTGCTGAACCAGAGCTACCTTCATACATCAAACCGTGTTACATTAGAATACCACTCCCACCCTAAGCGATAGAGTGCCAAAGCTAACCATCCCATTGCCTGCCCTAAAGGCAGAGGTTAGCCCGTTAGAAAAGGTCAATCCGCACTGCAAAGCCGAAACACTACCCAGGGAATACTGCACACCACCACCAAACATATAGGATACAAATGCCCTGTTTAACTGCTTAGAATCCAACACCTCCTTATCAACTCCTTGATCCTTTACCCACCCATAGGCTTTCATCTTGAGGTATCCAATTGCTCCTACCTGAGCAAAAAAGGTGGTATATCCAATCTCATTGGTTTTAAACTTAAATCCCAGTGGGATATTGATATATTGTCCCTTAATTTTAAAACTCGTTCCTGCGGGAACCACATATGTTCCTTCCTGCGTAACAAGCGCATAGTTCTCTATAGGTTTTAGTTTCCCTCCAATATTAGAGATAGATACTCCGGATATGATTGCATAACGATGCGCAAAATAGCCTTCGAACCCGAATCCGGCATTAAAGCCGAACACTGCACCCTTGCCCGAGAACTGTTTTGTATCTGATGTAAACCATGCTACTTGTGGATCGGCAAAAACGGTAAACTGAGCCGACTGGGTAAAGGCTGCATAACCTTGAAGCAGAAAAAATGGGATGATTAAAAATAGTCGAAATGCTGTTTTCATAAAAATTATTTATAACCCAAATGTAGGCAAATTATCAGATTGGATAAAAGTGGTAATTGGAATAACGCATAAAAAAAGGGAGATTCCTATTTAGACTCTCCCTTTTATCGAACTAAACATCTACAAATTACATGAGGCCGGTTATATTACCGTCGTTATCCACATCAATATTTTCAGATGCAGGAATTGCCGGCAAGCCGGGCATACGCATAATTTGACCGGTAATTGGTACGATAAATCCTGCCCCGGCAGCAATCTCTATTTGCCTTACGGTAACCACAAAATCTTTGGGTCTACCCAAAAGTTCGGGGTTATCGGACAATGAGTATTGGGTTTTTGCAATACAAACGGCGAGCTTATCCAAACCAAGGTCATAAATCTTTTTCAAATCACTTTTTGCCTGTGACGTATAGTCCACTGCATGGGTTCCATAGATTTTTTTGGCAATGGTTTCAATCTTTTTCTCAGGAGTCCACTCCCAATCATAGAGCGTTTTAAACTGAGCCTGACAGTTCTCTGCAATCTTTGCAACCTGAGTTGCCAAATCAATAGCACCTTCGCCACCTTTCCCCCAAACTTCGGCTAGAGCAATGGGAACACCCAAATCATCAGCAATTTTTTTCACCAAAGCGATCTCCTCGTCGGTATCATGCGCAAAACGGTTAATGGCAATAATGGGGCAAATACCAAACAGGCTCATGTTTTCAACATGCTTTTGCAGGTTAGCTGCACCCTTTTCCAACGCTTCTAGGTTGGGTTTTGATACCTCTTTCACGGGTACACTTTTGATAAAAAACCTGTTTATGCTCGCGATCTTAAAGTTGAGGGT
>CAZKPD010000159.1:3728-5510 GCA_964554585.1 uncultured Rikenellaceae bacterium | reverse complement strand
AGTGGTATCCTTCACATCGCGATAGCAACCGGGCTGGTTTAGCTCGTGGGTACTTAGCCCCGTTCCCGCTGCGGGCGAGAAGGGTTGAATGGTTTTTCCCTTATAGAGCAATCCCTTTTGATAGAGCTCTTTTAGCAGATACCAAAGAGTTTCAATATATCGGTTATCGTAGGTGATATAGGGATTTTCCATATCCACCCAGTAGCCCATTTTTTCGGTAAGCTCCTCCCACAGGTCGGTATATTTCATCACCTCCTTACGGCAGGCATTATTGTAATCTTCAATGCTAATGGTTTTACCAATATCATCCTTAGTGATTCCCAAAAGTTTTTCAACCTCCAGCTCCACCGGCAAGCCGTGGGTATCCCAACCCGCTTTGCGGTGTACCTGAAACCCTTGCTGGGTTTTATACCTGCAAAATATATCCTTAATAGCCCTAGCCATTACGTGGTGAATACCGGGAATACCGTTGGCCGATGGCGGTCCCTCATAAAACACGTATGCCGGCTTACCCTCGCGGGTGGTAAGGCTTTTTTCAAAAGTATTATTCTCTTCCCAGACCTTTAGGGTATCCTTGTTTACCCGGGATAAATCTAACCCGTTGTACTCTTTAAATTTCGCTTTCACTGTGTTTCTACTTTCTTTTAAAAACCATAAAATGGCAATGGGAATCTATTGACCATGACCCTGCAAGGGTCAAAATAAAAATCTCACAAAGATAGGTTACTATGATTTAAAAACAAACTGCTATCATTGTCCCTAATTAACAAAAATCGGCCTGTGATTCGTTGGCGGTCGGCTAGGCAATAACAGGCTAAAGATGGCAGGGCAGACCCTCAGCTTTTCTGTGTAACTTTAAACAGCTAATGGGCTCGGTTGTTTTTAATTTTGGCATGAAAATACGACAATACCGCAAATCTGCCCTTTGGGCTCTACTAACGCTGGCTTTGGGCATAATCCCCGGCAACAGCCTACGGAAGGTTGGCACCATCCCCATTCCCCATTTTGATAAGGTGGTGCATTTTATGCTCTTCTTTACCCTTACCCTGCTTTTGCTTTACGAAGCTACACCCCCCAACAAGCCCAGCCCCCTTTCGATAAAAGCCAAAACAACAATTGCCATGCTGGTCATAGCCTACGGCGCTTTGCTCGAAGCAATTCAGCATCTGCTGGTAACCGGAAGGACGGGAAGCGTTTTGGATTTTATGGCAAACACTCTGGGGGTATTCTCTGCCCTGCTTATTTTCTACTTGATAAAAAGAAAAAACTGATTCTCTGCTAGCGAACCCTTCTTTTGGAGAAGATTAAGCCCATAAAGGAGCGGATGGATTTTAAAATAATCTTAGCCAATTGATGAGCAACCTGCTTATCTCTCCTGTTAAGTCAGAACAACGAATAATAACACAGCAAATCTACAAACTCGATATTTATCCGAATAAAAGAGTCTAATGTGTTTACAATGGATAAATAAAAGAAATTCTTTAATGGATAGGGTATTTCCTTAATTACTTATTCTTAAATCTTATTTTTTAAAGAAAGCTATTAAATCCAAGAGTTTCTTGGCTCGCGCCGAGAGTTCTTCGGCATTGGATGCAATTTCCTCAAATGCAGCTGCATTTTGCTGTGTTATCTGGTTAAGGGATTGTACCGAATTATTTACCTGCATTGATCCGGTTTGCTGTTCCATACTGGAAGCTGTGATTTCCTGAATTAGCTGTGAAGTCTTGTGCATTTCGGGCAGGTTTTGGTCCATCAGCTCCCGTGCCCTTGCTGAAACGCCAG
>CAZKPD010000159.1:0-3718 GCA_964554585.1 uncultured Rikenellaceae bacterium | reverse complement strand
CAGCTCCTTTTTGTGAAACGGTAATAATCTCGTTGGCTGCAATTCCGCTGCGCTCAGCTAACTTCCGCACTTCGGCAGCAACAACAGCAAACCCTTTGCCATGTTCTCCTGCACGTGCAGCCTCAACAGCTGCATTTAGAGCTAAAAGGTTTGTTTGGAATGCAATTTCGCTAATAATTGAGATTTTGTCGGCAATCTCCTTCATGGCATCAAGTGCAATATTAGTTGAGTTGTTTCCCTCTTCAAGTGTGCTGATTGCATTTGTTGCAATAGCTTCGGTTTGTTTCGAATTATCCGCATTTTGCTGAATACTCGAAACAATCTCTTCCATCGTCGCAGATATCTCCTCAAGCGATGAGGCCTGTTCATTAACCGCTTCGGAAAGCTGTATAGAACTTGAGGAAAGTTGATTACTAGCCCCATTTATATCCTCTGAAACTAAATGAATTCCTTCAATTACTTCTATCAACCTAGCGCTAAGTCGCTTTATACCGTTGGCCAACTTCCCCATCTCATTCTTTTTGGAAATATACTCGTCCTCTATGTCAATATTCAAATTCCCTTTTGAAAGTTGGTCCAAATTATCCAAAAAGATGTTGAGAGGCTTTTTTATGATTCGGTTTACAATAGCAATACCGCCTGTTGAGAATAATACAATAAGAGGGAAGGATACGTATAACGGGAGGAATTTAGGGAAAAAAGATTTGAGAGTTAGAATAGTGGTAGAAAACAATATTGTAATCAACCATATATTGGCAATATAAGTTAGTATAGAACGCTTGAAAATGGCTCGGATAATGCCCATCCCTATAGTTAAACCCAAAACCCAAGTGAGCAGTAGAAGAATAATGTCTTTTGATGTCATAGTAATTGGATTTTAATGTACTTGCATTAATACGTATTTTTTTCAAAAATGTTTAAAGGGAGTTGGGTTTGAATGAATTCATTACAAATTTAATACTTCCATCAGGGAAGTGGCGATGATTTTGCTAAATTGGTTTGTACTTATATATCAAAACTATACAGCTTGATTAAACGATAAATAGAAGAACACTGAGGGGTATTACAAAGGGAGACTGAACTAGTTTTTGGACACCAATACTCGTTTAAAAATAAATGCTATGGTAAGAAATAGAACTTTTGCATCAAGTTCTAAGTTGCGATTATTAATATACGCAATGTCCTCCTCAATTAGTTCGTTAAAATGTAACTTTCGTTCGGAGTTCTTGAGTTGACGTGTACAGGTAAGTCCGGGTTTAACCTGTAACCGTTTTCGTTGCCACTCCTCGTACAGCTCCACCTGTTCGGGAATATGGGGTCTGGGCCCCACAAACGACATGGAACCAAAAATGATATTTACCAGCTGGGGCAGCTCGTCCAAATGGGAGTCCTGAACAAATCGGATAAAGGGTGAATTCTCGCGATGCCGTTTAGTACTGACGGTTTTAAACTTGAAAATGGTAAACGGCTTGCCGTTTTTGCCCACCCGTTTTTGGGTAAAAACAGGATTCTCCCCATGGATTATCCACAGCACCACAGCCAACAGCAACAGGAAGGGCAGCAGCACCAGCAATGCCGCAAGCGCAAAGAGAAAATCCAACAGATTTTTGATAAACAGCAAAACAGCGTGAGTTTAAAAACCAAAATTCCCGCCAAAGGTAATGGTTAAGGGGCTACCTGTCAAAAAAGAGGGGGTAAATTGTGCCACATTCCCTTGGTATAGCGCATAGTCAACCCCCACGTGGAGGTAAGCATCATGCAATACCTGATATCGGAAGACTGCCGAAGCAATATTAGCCTGCCAGTCCACATACTCCATAAACGGAAGCCCCCAGCGTGAAACACCCTGACTTGTATCGGGCCCTTTTTGGGCGTGGGTGTATGAGAGCGACACCACCGCATTTTTAAAGGGTCGGTAATCTGCCGACAGGTACAGCTCTTGGGCATTCTCCCTAAGGTAGTGCCCCAAATTGTATCGATTGCTCTCAAAGGTGGTGGTTCCGATAATATGCTCAAACACCTGCGGGTTGTTGTGGGTGTACTCTGCGGTAACGGTCAGGTTTTGCAACGGAAAATTGCTTACCCTCACCCCCGCTTTCAGGCTAAAGAAGTTACTATGCTTATCCTTTTGGAACATCCGCTTGAGCGACAGCTCATCTAAAAACAGCGTAGCATACATGTGGGTGTGCTTAATCAGCCGCGAAGAGATATCCATAAACATCTGCGAATTTTGCCCCGTGTAGTTTGACATCCCGTTGAGATGATGGTCTATGGACTTGTAGAAAAACAGCGGGGTGAGATAGGCCGGATGGGGCTGCATATCGGAGTAGATAACGGAGTTGCCCAAGGAGATATTCAGCTCTTGCCAAGGGGAAAGGGTAAACAGGTTGGCCGCAATGTATTTGGGGTGCATCACATCACGCCGGACACCGGCGTAGGTATAGGTTCGGCTGCTATCAATAACCTGTGACACCAGCCAACCGTGAATAAAATTCAGCTCAAACCAGCGAGCCGGTTTTATGTTCAGCTTCAGCATGGCAAACGATGGCGCTTTGCTGTAAAGAATATTAGTTCCGTTATACCCGCTACCCCACTCTAAATGATCTTTAACTAAGCCAACGCTGCCCCATCCCCAACCGTAGGAGACTCCCCCGCGCATTTCGCTAAACTCACCCCCGGTACCGCTACGCTTATACCCCCCACCCTGATAGTGGTTGAGAAACTCCCTGTCGCCCAACCGATGGTTCTCGTGGTAATCCCGCAAGCCCGCATACATGGCAAAGTTTTTTCCAATATAGCCCTGAAACTCTGCACCCACCCATCGCCGATAGGCCACTTTGCCATTATTGGCAAAGGTATTTACGCCCACCACGGGGTTTACCGTAAGGGCAAAGAGGGTATCCTTATAGTAAAGCACATCAAACCGACGGGAGAAATCCTTATTGGGGTGTAGCTCCTTGCCAAAATCCTTTAAATAGAAATCCAGCTCCTTTTGCTGCCTTGGGCTCAGCTGCTCCCGCTGCTCATTGGCTAATGCCAAAAGACGGCTAATCTGTTTCCTCGAATAGGGTTTTACGGTGCTGTTCACCTCAATTACCCCCTGGTTGGCCAGCTCATCAATAAGCTGGTACACCCCCGTATTGGTAACATGGTGGTACACATCCTGTGCATGGGTAAAGGGTATAAAACCCAACAGACAGCATAGTAGAATAGACAGGCGGATTCGCATACTCTTAAAATTTTCTTAAAAGTAATACTTTATAATCAAAAAGTTTATTGACTTTCTTGGCGATTCCGCGAATCTGTGAATTTGCATGCCTATGGCAGGTTTGCAGATCTTCCTTCCTATTTCTGTTCACCCGGGCACCATCTTTTCTCCGAATTCATTACCTTTGCTTAATAAATTTTTCAGGGGCATGAGTGCCAGGGCGCTTCGCTGCATGCGGGGTTCTCCTCTGAGGTCGGAAGCCCCCGCTACTTACAGGCTTTCAGAATTACAGATATGTTCGACATCAATACCACCCTCTTTGAGCTTCTCGGTTACCGCATGAGCCCCCTTGAGCTGCTTGCCGTGATAACCGGGCTCCTAGCCACCTGGTTTGCTGCCAGAGCCAATATCATCACCTGGCTCTTCGCTATTGTCAATGCCATTCTCTTTTTCAGGCTCTACTACCAGGTCAATCTCTACTCGGCAATGTCTCTCCAGCTCTTCTTCTTG
>CAZKPD010000158.1:0-5683 GCA_964554585.1 uncultured Rikenellaceae bacterium | reverse complement strand
ATGTTGCCATAAGCGGTTTCGCTATCCTCTATTTTTTCTCTTAATAGCGGAATATCCGTTAAAACTATCTCTTTATCCAAAATGTTAAGATTTGCATTAATAACATATCCGTCAAACTCTTTTATGCCCGCAGCTCCACCAAAACTAACCTTGTTCAACTCATAAGCCTTATCTATCTCATCTTGGTTCTCTATGTAATAGGAATGATAAAACATTGTACGGTCTGCTCCTGTATCAAAAGTAAAATGCTTATGGTTGATATAGATTAATGGTGTCAGACCGTCCATGGCCATATTGGATTCCAAACCGTTTGCTGTCTGTTCTTTAGGAACCATAAAATAGCCGTCACGAGTAATTTGTATCTCACCCAGTGCCTCAATTACCGGGTAACCTAAAATTCCATAAATTTGATAATCAACTTGGGGGAAGGATAGTGCATGGTCATCAAGGACTAAGAAAATGGCATTAAGAATATTGATTTTATCTAACCTTAATTCCGGGCAAACCGCAATTTGCGCGAGTACTTTGTCTCCTGTAATCGTTCCAACCTCTATATCAACAGGAATAATCTTCATATCAAACTTATCTGCTGTTGATTTTGAAACAGTTGACAGATTGGCTCCCGTATCAAAAATGAAATTCAAGGAATCCTTTCCATTGGAAACCATCAAGTTATTGAGACCCACCCTATCTTTTTCTATCTTAAGATGGATATCATCTTTTATAAAAACTGCCTGCTTCGGTTCATTTTCCAAAGCAGTCCATATTTTTAAACTGTTTTCTATGTCGCTTATTTCATTGTCGGATAGCAGGTTGGCATAACAGGCCAGAATAGTGGTAAGAGCATTTTTTGCCTCATTATAGTCATATAGTTTAACGCAATTATTCTCCTGAATTCTATACAATTCAAGGATTAGAGAATCAGGTAGATTCGATTCGGTTTCAATAAGCTGAATAATTTGCCTGTTTGATTCATCTAACCTGTTAAACGCATTATCCAAAAAAACTTCCACAAACTTTTGATGAGTATCGGATAACTCTTGCTTTTGCAAGTTATAGGCTTCTTTCGCTTTAAAGAAGTTTTTTTGTTCAATCAGATCATAAATCCGGGAAAAAGCCGATTCTTGAGCCTGTACTAAAACGGTAAGGTTTAATAGGAAAAAGAACGCAATGCCCCTTTTTGTCTGTTTCATAAATAGCTGATTATTGATTTTGGTGTATGGATTCTAACTGCTTATACAAGAAACTAATTATTCAACCTAACTACTCCTATAGCGCTTAAAAATGATGTTATAGGTAGCCACAAAAAGGTATTTCACATCGGTGCGGAACGGGCGCTTGGCGTAGGCATCCAAATACCTATGCTCCGATTCCATAATCTCCTCCAAGGTTTTGGGATTATCCACATAAAACGGAGGGATAAGCCCGGGCTTGTACTGTATGCGTTTTTGCTGCAGTTCGGGAGTATAAAGGCTAAAATAGTGCTTACTCAGGGGGCGAACTCCTACCAACTTCAAATCGCCTTTAAGCAGATTGGCAATCATGGGCAGCTCGTCAATCCACAGCTTTCGCATTATCTTGCCCAGCGTGGATACCCTGAAATCATCCTTAAATTTACCCCCCTCTTGCAGCTGGTTCTCCTCAAAAACGTACTCTTGCAGATACTCAGCATAGGGGTGCATGGTACGCATCTTATACACCTTGATCACCTTGCCACCCTTGCCAATCCGCCTAAGCTTAATTAATGGCCCATAGGTAGCTTCCATATCGAAAGCGGGCTCCTTAACCTTCCCGGCTACCACATACAAATGGTTGTCAACAAACTCCTCGTCCAGCACCTCAAAACCACACGAGTAGAGCCGTCCGAGCAGTTCCGCACGGGTTATTACCCTATTCTCTCCACGGGTCAAGAAAAAATAAAACCCTTTGGTTAGTGCAAACTTTGGGAGTATCCTTTTTACAATAAAATCGAATGAGTAGTAGATAAAATTGATAACCGGAGGGAATTTCTTTAGGATTCGCTGCTTCCTTAAGTTTTTTGTTTCAGCTCTACAAACGAACAGTCCGCCCACAGGCAACTTCGAGTTAGCCGCTTCAAAAAACTTGTTTATCCGCCTAATGTCGTTAACCCTTTTAAGGTTTGCAATAGTGTTGTAGGTGCCGGAGGGCTGGCTTTCAATGTTGAATACGGTTGTGGTAGAGAGCACCAAAGTGGATGAATCGCCTAGGTGAAGCACCCGATTAAAATACTGAAAAACATCGTCGCCCAGCTCCTCTACTATGGACTTTTCTATTGCCTTTAGGCGGTGATCATCAATGGGTGTTCCCGCTGCCGGAATAAGCTTAAAATCTTTTTTGGGCTTATGGCTAATGCTCTTGGGTTCGTCAAACACCTCGTGGCTTTGCCTAAATAGATACCAAACCCCAAAGAACATAAACTCTAACAGGGTGGCAAAACCAATTGTCCCAAATACCACAATGCGTGAAAATGCAAAGGTATAGGAAGCAAACATGAAGATGCTAAGCACTGCCAACGATGAAATATTGCTAAGCAGAATACGTCGTCCAAACGGTGGGAAGTTATCCCCTTTTGGTTTATACTTTCCAAAGACTATGGATGAGCTAAGAAAAACCGCATACAGAACAAGAAGCGGCAGCAGCTTAGAGGCGGTATAGGCCACTATTTCAATGCCGGGTTTAAATAGCAGGCTCAGGAAAAACGCCGCCAAAAAAAGGAGCAGATCTACAACCACCAACCAAAAACGGAGGGTCATTCTTTTCAATTTATTTATGCTAATATAGTGAAATTAGTGGCTAACAAAAACCATTCCTCCTATTTTACGTCCCAAAAAAGCGGTAATGATTAGTATGCGTAGGTGCCTTTTGAGAGGCTATTAATACAGACTCATCAATATCCATCAACTTTTCTTGAGTACAAACACTAAAAATACCACAGCTATGCAACCGTTTTGCCAAATACTCCTGCTCGGTTTGTCCGGGTGTAGGAACTAGCAAAGCCGATCTACCTAAAGCCAACAAATCCATAATGGTGCTATACCCTGCACGGCATATCACATATTTAGCCGATAGCAGCTCCTGCGCTAAGCTCTCATCGTCCAGATGGGGCACAAGGGTTATCCCGTCATTCGGACTTGGTGCCTTTACTCCATGTGGCAAACCTTGCACAATAAGGGTAGTTAGGTTCAACCTTTTTCCCAACAAGATGAGCTCTCGCTCAAAAAGCTCACGCTGGGGCGGGGGCCCCGAAATTACGGCCACAAGATCATACCCCTTGGCTTCGTCCTTAGAATTCAGCAGGCTAAACCTAGATAGTAACCCAACAAACTGTGCGTTGGGCAGATTATTAGTCCCACGGGTTAAACGACCAGTTAGCTTAAACTCTCCTTCTATATCAGGAATCCAGCAGCTGTTAAACTTTTTTATCCGTCTTTTGATATAAAAACGTCCAACCGGCTCCAACCAGCCAAAGGGTTTTGGAAAAATTGGGCACAACTGATGGGTAATCAGAATACTCTTAACGCCTTTGGCGTACAGTCCGTACCTGTTATCGGAAATAACAACGGTAATGCCCTTGGATTTAATAATCCACCTCAGTTGCTTATGCTCTCTTACAGTTAAAGCAAAAAGGGCAAAAGCAATGCGTGCCAATGGAAATACCTGATTCCTGCGTATAGATAGTTTGACATTGAGAGATGGAAAATGAAAACACTCCACCTTGGGAAAGCGGGATTGGAGTAGGTTAATAGTATGGGTATCTCCACCAACGACTACGCTGCACCCTTTGTCCAACAGGGAGTCAATAACGGGAATTAATCGGGTAGCATGCCCCAGTCCCCAGCCCAACGGGCTGACTAAAACCCTATCATGTTCCGAAATGCTGTTCATAGCAACACAAAATCACCTTTTACCCAGACCAAAATTCTAAACCAAACGCAAAATTTTACTGTGCGGAAAGGGTTTCATCTCGGCAAAGTTAAACGGTGAAATTAGGTTTAATCCCGGAGCTTTCCCCGGCTCTATGGAGCCTAAGTCTTGATCCATCCCCAGCGCTTGCGCTCCACCCAGCGTTGCCCATGCCAAAACCTGCTCAAAGGTAAGTTGTGGATAATACTGGAGAATAAGCTGGAGCTGATCAAATACAGAAAGGGTTTCCGAGGAGGCTAAGCTGTCTGTACCCAGCGCAATTCTTGCGCCCGATTGGCTAATCATGGGAATATCAGGAAGCCTTTGCTCAATGTATAGGTTTGACGAAGGACAGAGCACAAAAGTACAATTCGTAAAATGGTTCTCTATCCCAACCAGCTCCTCTTGGCTCAAATAGGTGTTGTGGATAAGCAATAGCTTTGCTTTTGCCGGCACATGGGCTTTTAGAATATTCAAAGGGCTATCGTTGGGAGCATTATCAAGGGGTAGGCCCCACCCTGTGTAGTTTCGGTGTATGCCTCCTGTTCTGTGAGAAACAAAAGCAGCCTCGTCGAGGCTTTCGGCATAATGGATAGACAAAAGGGAATCGTCAGTTAGGTTGGCAGCCAGCTTTTCCCACAACCTCAACGATAGAGAATAAACCGAATGTGGCGTAATATGAGCCGGAATCCCCTGACGAACAGAGATTCCGGCAAATTGTTTGCCTCGTGCAAGCAGGTTTGTCGCAACGTCAGGATCTACCCCCAGCAGCTCAATAAAATTGATAAATCGCAGTTTACTATTCAGCTTGGCACCAAAGCTATCATCCGTGTTGCAAATATCGCCAACGGCAATAGTTCCCAACCTCTCCATTTCTTTTAGGGACGAAACGATACTATGCTCATCGGTCTCTATACCCGATAGCCTAAAGTCTCTCATTTGACCCACAAAGTCGGCCAATCCGGTGTGTTTCTTTACCTTTCCTTTTAGATGTGAAAGCTCCGTGTGGCAATGGACATTCACAAAACCCGGAACAATAACCCCGTTTCGAAATTCTGTATGCCCATATTCTCTAACCCCATCCCTATGTTCGATTAGCTCAGTAACCTGATCCTCAAAATTTACCCCAACCACTCCGTTTTGAATAGGTTTACCTGTATTGGTAAAAACATAGTTGGCAGAGAATCTACGCATGGGATTATATTAAGTGGAAAATATACATTAACCGAATTCAAATGGCATTACCAAGATGGGTATCGCAAAAACCAAGCAAATATGCTCACAACGCTAAGGATTCCTAATGAAAAACCTGCATATATTTGCGAGGGTTTATGAGCGCTTACCTCCAGCCGTGCCCACCCTATCACTCCTGCTATGCAAACTCCTGCAATCAGTATCCAAATATTGGCAGACTGAAAACGCAGAGCCAACACATAGATTAACCCCAATAAACCGCCAATGCCAACCATATGTATGCTAATCTTCCACCAATAGGAAATAATGGTAGTAAGTAGTACAGCCAGCGTTGCTCCCAGCATAAAAAGGGATAATGCGCTAACAATTTGAAGCCTCGCCAGAAAATAGAATGAAAAAACGTAGAGGATAAGGGTAAAGAATAGCGGAATAACCCTTTCCTTATGATCCAGCATCTGAATACTCTTAATAAGCCCAAACTTATGGAGTATGGGCATCATGATAATGGGAATAACCAGGGTGTTTAGGGCTACGATAAACAGGATTACCCTTTGGGCTTGAAATG
>CAZKPD010000157.1:0-5685 GCA_964554585.1 uncultured Rikenellaceae bacterium | reverse complement strand
AGCAATATCGGTGTGAATACCTGCAATTTTGTCCAAATCATCCTGAGCAAAAAGCAACATGGATGCGCCAATCAGTGTGGTAATTAAAAAAATTCTTTTCATTTTTTTTGGTTTAGTTCTACACTTAGTTACTATGTGATTAGATTATTAATTGGGTGCTTGTTGTAAATCATTATCTAGTATACCCCTCATTCCCTGCATAAAGTATTTTGAAAGGCAAAGGTAATATTCTTAACCTTGAGTACAATGATAAAAACCGGGAAACATCTAAAGAGTAATACAGCACAAAAACAAGCGATAGATGGGATTGTTCAATACGCATGGAGCATCCTTTTGCCATTTCGGAATAAAGTTAAGTGATCTAAGGTCTCTTATGCTTATCCCATCGCACAATTAATAGTCAAATAGTATGAAGATTAATGAATAAACCAGTGATTATGTTTTCGGGCATCGTCCATACTCAGCTAATGCTGGATTCGGCGTAATCTCATCCCCCCATATCTTTCTTTTTTATAAAAAAGCACTAAATTTGTTACAAACTAAAACATACGTAAATATGACTTCACTACTTATCCTACTCGGCATTGCAATTATCCTTGTCATCTGGCTTATTGGTTCATACAATAGCTTAATCAGGCTGCGCAATCAGGTAAAAAATGCTTGGGCACAGATTGACGTCCAGCTAAAACGTCGCTACGATCTTATCCCCAACCTAATTGAAACGGTAAAAGGCTATATGAAACATGAAGCCGAAACCCTTGAAAAGATTACACAATACCGGTCTCAGGCCATGAATGCTGAAGGAGTTGCCGAAAAAGGGAAAGCCGAGGGTATGCTTTCGGGTGCGCTAAGTCAGATGCGAATTGCCGTAGAAAACTATCCGGATCTTAAGGCAAATCAAAATTTTTTAGCACTTCAAGAAGAGCTAACCTCAACCGAGAATAAGATCTCTTTTTCGAGGCAAAACTATAACGACCAAGTGCTATTCTTTAACAATAAGATTCAGATGTTTCCCTCAAATATTGTAGCAGGGATGTTTGGATTTAAAATAGCAGAGTTTTTTGAGGTCGAAAGCCAAGAAGAGCGTACCGCACCAAAAGTTAGCTTTTAATTGTAATGTGGGAAATTGCCAGAAAAAATAGGCGAAAGTCAATGCTGCTCATTATTGTAATGGGCATTATACTGGTATTGTTAGGCTTTGGCATAGGATTCGGATTAGTTGGCGAAGAGGGTGCATTCCTAGGCATAATTGGAGCGCTAATCCTATATTTTATTCTACTATTGGTAGCCTTTGCAGGGGGCAAATCCATTATGCTAAAAATGGGCAATGCCCACGAGGTTGGCCCCGATGATTATCATCAACTTTACAATATTGTGGAAGAGATGAGGCTTGCAGCAGGGATGCCTTTTACGCCAAAGGTATATATCATTAACGACCCTGCACCCAATGCTTTTGCTGCCGGCATGACCCCAGCCAACAGCGTGGTAGCAGTTACCACCGGGCTGATTGAAATGGCTACCCGTGATGAGCTACAGGGCGTTGTAGCCCACGAGGTTTCCCACATCATTAATCGCGATATTCGATACATGACCATTGCCACCATTATGGTAGCAACAGTGGCTATTCTATCCGAGGTTTTTATTCGATCGGCACGGTTTGGTGGAGGCAGAAGCAGCTCATCCAGCAAGGGTGGAGGAAAAGGGCAAATCATCATACTCCTCTTAGCCCTTGTTTTTGCCATTTTAGCTCCCATACTCATTCGGTTGCTCTACTTTTCACTTTCGCGAAAGAGAGAATACCTAGCCGATGCCTCTGCTGCGCGCTTAACAAGATATCCTGAGGGATTAGCATCGGCCTTGGAAAAAATTGGCAGGTCTACCCTGGATTTACAAGGAGCCGGTAAGGCAAATGCACCTATGTATATTGCAAATCCGTTAAAGCCCAAAGGGCAAAAGTTGAAGAACCTATCCAGTACACATCCTCCCCTTGAGGATAGAATTAAAGTCTTAAGGGCCATGGGTAATGGATACTCATATGCGAATTATCAACAAGCCTATCAGGCTGTGAGCAAGTCTAAGGGGAGCATAATCCCTCAGTCGGCACTTGCTGATGCCTAAAAAGTGACCCTGTTAAGAAGAACAATGGTTTTAGATAAAAATACAGCTTCTCTGTTTGTATTATTTTGGACAAAATGGACAACCTTAAACCATACTACTCGTATTGATTGAGGATACGCTGTTTTTCTTTTTTAATGACCAAATAGATTAACTTTGGCCCGAGGCCCACTCGTAATTGGATGGGTGGAGAGGTAAAAAATAGATTGAACCCTTTTACTGAAAGATTATACTTGTGATGCGAAAACATATCATACGATTCTACAGCCTACTTCTGATATGGTTTTCTGTTCCACAGGTGTACGGGTATGCTAACTCAGTTCCAGAACAGGCGCCTAAAAAGGGAACCAGCAGCTTAGCAACGGTTATGCGCTATGATTCTATCTCCCGTTCACTCATAGATCAGCATCCCGATTCTAGCTTATTCTACTCTGAGCTTGCCTATAGGGTAGCAAGCAGGTCAAAAGACAACGTAGCCTTGTCGCATGCCCTGCTTAGCTTAGGAACTACCTTCTATCATCTAAACAAACTCGAAAAATCCATTGAGTTCTACTATAAAGGAGCAGAGCTCTTCGAGCAGGCTGGAGATACAGCTAACTTGGCATTTACACTGCATAATATTGGCCTTACCCATTACAAGCAAAAAAGGTACAATGAAGCCATCCAAACACTACAAAAAGGAGCTAAACTTTACAACCAGCTAAATAATTTTGACAATGAGGCAACTATACATACCAACACGGCTAGGTGCTTCTTGAAAAAAAACGACCGCATAAGCGCATTGGATTATGCCATAAAAGGTGCCAACCTATTTCTCCGTACCGGTAATCAGCATGGCCTTGCCAATGCTTACAATCTCATTGGAACCATACAGCTCGATATCACAAATCGTGATTTAGCCTACGAGTACTTCATTAAAACGTACAACTTATACAAAGAGATAGGAGATAGTGCAGGGCTGGCTTCTATTACTAATAATTTAGGCGTTGTTTTAGACGAATTGGATAGAAATGATGAGGCCTTACGCTACTTTTTGGAGTACCTCGACTATTCCATCCAAACGAATTACACAAAAGGGCAATACATTGCCTACAACAATATTGGTTATCTCTACTTTAAAACCCAACGGAATCACGAAGCGCTCAATGCCTACTCTAAATCACTTGCTATTAGCACTGCATTAGGAGACTCTACGCCTATTGTGAATACCCATAACAATATAGCATCCGTATTTTTGGGTATGGGGGAATTGGATAAGGCCATTCAGCATGTAAATACTGGGCTGAAATATATGCCCAACGAAGTGAATATCGATTATCTTTCTGAGAGTCACGAGATTTTGAGTAAGGTTTATGCAGCAAAGCATGACTATATCAAAGCCTATCAACATCAATCCGTTACTATGGCCATAAAGGACAGCTTGTTCAGCATTAAAACCAATGAACAGATAATGGAGATGCAGATCCGCTTTGAGATGGAACAGAAAGAAAAAGAGATAGAGCTGTTGAAAAAAAATGATGAGATTAAGAACCTTAATCTACAAAAGCAGAAAAACGTAAATTTTATCTGGCTCGTCATCATGCTCCTTTTAGGAATTGTGGCCATCCTTATTTATGTTAGCTTACAGCAAAAAAAGAAATCTAACATTCTTCTTCACGAGAAAAATTCGGAGCTTGTCAACTCCTATAAAAAGCTGCTCGATTCGGAAGAGCACCTCAAAGAGCTCAATGCCACAAAAGATAGGTTATTTACCATTATTGCACATGATCTTAAAAACCCCATGAACGTTCTTTTAGGGTATAGCGAACTGCTCTATACCCATTTTGAAAAGTACGATGAGCAAAAAAAGTTGGAGCTAAACACGGTAATTTATCACACTTCGCAAAACCTTTCCATGCTCATGGAGAATATGCTGCAATGGGCTCGTGCACAAACCGGAGTGATCAAATATAACCCAGAACATTTTCCGTTAAGTACTATTGTAAAACAAGAGGTGAACCTGCATAGCAGCCTTTTGGAGCAAAAACAGCTGAAAGTAGTAAATCGGGTTGAAGACTCCATTATTGTTTTTGCAGATATTAATCTGGTTTCTATCATTGTGAGGAACCTGCTGAACAATGCCATTAAGTTTAGCAACTTGCTCGACAGGATTATTATAAACGCCTCAGAAAAGGATGGAATGGTTGAGGTAAAAGTTACCGACTACGGCATTGGAATGAGTAAGACAGAAATTGGTAAGCTGTTTAAAATCGATAGCTCATACTCATCTTTGGGAACCTCTGGTGAACGTGGCACTGGGCTTGGACTTATTATTTGTAAAGATTTTGTTGAAAAGAATGGAGGCGAAATTTATGTTACCAGCCAAGAGGGCCTTGGCAGCTCGTTCATTTTTACCCTACCAGCCAATAAGAGTGGGATAAATGTTTAACTACCTATCTTTTTAGCTTATGAAACCTGTAGCCGGTTTTTTAAAAAAAAGTTTCCTCCCCCTCTCCTTTTCTCTCTTGATGGGCGTTGTTGGAATGGCGGCTCAGTTATCCTTTGAGCAAACAACCAGCACTGTTACCATAAAAAAATTGGTTACAGAAAATCCTCATAAAGCGATCCAACTAGTTCGCCTTATGGGAGCAACCCAATCGGCTGATACAGCCGAACTAGCCCTAATTTTAAGGGCAACAGCCTATCTCAATTTGGGGTATGCTGATTCGACCCAAATGCTTATAGATTCTATTCGTAAAGCCTATCCTATCGCCGGGCCTGGCAATCTTAAGCAGATGATACACCTTGACACTGACTTCCTGTTGGCCAAGGGAAATCATAAGGCTGCACTTACCAAACTTAACGAAGAGCTGAAACAGGCCCAACGAAAGGGGATGTCCACTTTTGAAGCAGAGCTTACGGTCCTTAAGGTTGATATCCTAAAGCAGCAAAAGCTCTTCGCTGAAGCTCAACGAATTTTACAAAACGAGATCCGCCGCTTTGAAAAGGAGGATAGCATGGAGGCCTTTACCATACTATCCCATAGCATGGCAAACCTGTACTTTCAAACCGAACAGTTTATTGAGGCCAACCAATGGTATTCGAAGGCTTTAGCAGGTTACACCAAACTTCAGGATACCCTGTCGCAAATTACTATTCAAAAAAACCTGAGCCTTACCCATCGTGGGTTAAGCCAGCTGGAGCCAGCTGAAGAACACCTGAAGCAAGCCTTAAACCTTGCCATTGCAGTAGACCTACCCGAAGAGCTTGCCGACATCTACAACCTGATGGGTAGCCTTAGGCTACACTCCGGCAGGCTCACCGAAGCACTTGAGTATTACGAGCAGAGCAGAATAATACGCGAAGAGCTGGACTTTATCAACAGTGCTGCCTCTACCATCGAAAACATATCAAGGGTACAACGCCGATTGGGTTACTTTGATAAGGCCTCACAAAACCTTAGACAGGTTATCTCGCTGCGCGAACAGCTAAATGACCAGCGAAGCCTCTCGGCCTCCTATAACGAGATGGGCAATCTTTACGCAGAACATGAGAAATAGCTCGCCCGTCAGGAATGTGACAAAATGCTTG
>CAZKPD010000156.1:0-5731 GCA_964554585.1 uncultured Rikenellaceae bacterium | reverse complement strand
CACTAAGGAAGTACCCGAAAGTGATAAGCTAGTATTGGACCAGTACATTATGCAGGGGGGTAAAGTGCTTTGGTTTGTGAATGGCGTTACCGTAAGCATCGACAGCCTGTCCCATGGAGCTACTACGCTGGCCTATCCCAACGGCCACAACCTAGAAGATATGCTCTTTAGGTATGGAGCCCGTATAAATCCAGTGCTTATTCAGGATATGCAGTGTGCAGTTATCCCAATCAATGTATCATACCAAGGGCAAGACTCACGATTTGCACCGGTGCCTTGGGTGTACTATCCGCTTTTGAACAGCCCTAGCGGCCATCCCATTACACGAAATCTAAATCTCACTGCTGCCAAGTTTATCAGCCCTATGGATACCGTGGGGATGAATCCCGAGGTGAATAAAAAGATTTTGCTTCGAACTTCGCGCTATTCCCGTACGGTGAATGTGCCTGCATTTATCAATCTGGCACAGATTGAGCAGAGCCCGTTGGAGCGCGAGTTTACCCAATCCGGAATTCCGGTGGCCGTACTGCTGGAGGGGCAATTCCCATCAGTATTTACTAACAGACCGTTAGGTGCATTTAATTTGGGTAAACCATTCAATTTTAAGGATAAGAGCCAACCCACCCGGATGATTGTGGTGGCCGATGCCAATATTATCCGCAACGATGTGAGCCGTCGTGCCGACGGAGCTTATATTACCCCATTGGGTTTTGATAGGTACACCAATCAAACCTTTGGCAATAAGGAGTTGGTAGTGAACATGATTGATTACCTCAATGATAATGGGGGACTGATGAACCTTAGGTCGCGCGATTTTAAGCTGCGTTTGCTGGACAAGAAAAAAGTGCTGGAGCAACGAACCCTTTGGCAAACCCTCAACTTGGTGGTTCCTTCGTTGGTGCTTATAGTGTTCGTATTCGTTTGGCTGACAATACGGCGTAAACGTTATGCAAAATAGCTAACCGAACAATGCGAAGAATAAAAAGAGAATGGGTTATTGCCCTACTGGCTGTTTTAGCTGCTGCAATCTGGATTTATAAGAGTCATAATCAAAAGAAAGAACTCGCACAGCGATCTTTTTCGGCAGAGAATATGGAGGAGGTTACATCCATTCGGCTAAGCACTTCTGCCAATAGTCTAACCCTGAACAAAGAGGGTAACCGCTGGTTGGTGAATGGAGAGGTTGAGGTGGAAGGGGAGCTTTTTAATGATGTGTACAGAGCCCTTTCGCATATGAGTGCTACTGCTCCGGTGCCCCTATCGGTGAATGACAGCCTAGTGGCTGTTGCACAGGGACAAGGAGTACAGGTTAGCCTGTATGCCGGAAAAAAGAGGATTAAGCAGTATAGCGTTATCCATACCCAAACCTTGGAGCTAGGTGATGTGGGAGTGATGCGTAAATCAAAAACGGCTTATCGGCTCACGTTACCTGCCCTTGAGGGCAGTATTTTCGAACTCTTAAGAGCCGACCCGGAGTATTGGATTCCCAATCGGATTGCACTTATTCCTCCCCATCAAATAGAATGGGTTGAGGTAGAACTCCCAGAAGATTTGGACAAATCGTTTAGGATAGACCGAACCGAAAGCGGGTATAGGCTTTTCGATATTTACAATGGAACCTTTGTTACCCAATTCGATACGGTAAAAGTCGATCGATTTATGCAGAGCATTTCTTGGGTTGAATATACTGAGGTTCAAACCCTCAGCTTGCCTGTATCTCCCGATTATATTATAACTATTCAGGATAATCGGGGTGGCGTACATAAGCTAAAGATTTATCCTATACCCGTAGAACCCTATGAGGATGAGCTGGGTAGGACCGTTTACTACGACGCTAATCATTTGCTTTTAACCCATCAGGATGATGGGCAAAGTTACATGGTGCGTTATATGGATCTATTCCCATTTATGAGGAGTTTATCCTATTTCTTGGTTGAATAGTAGAGTGTACAGTAAAAGGTTTGGAGCTAGAGCGCTCTAAAAGAAAATTCCTTTACCCGTTGTATTCATCCAAAATTTGTATATTTGTTCTCTGAATCAAGTTGAAGTGGTGTGAATTGTTTTTCACACTCAAATTAAAAACCGCATTGGGATGAAATTCGTAGTATCAAGCACAGAACTTTTAAGCCACCTAACAGTGGTGAGCAGGGTGATCAGCACAAAAAACACGCTGCCCATACTCGATAACTTCCTCTTTAATCTGACCGGAAATAACCTAGAGATTACCGCATCGGATTTGGAGACCACGTTAACCACAATTATTACGCTCGAAAACGTAACCGATGAGGGACGCATAGCTATTCCTTATCGTATTCTGTTGGACGTGCTAAAGGAGTTTCCTGAGCAACCGCTTACTTTTGATATCAATGCGCAAACCTTTGCCATTAAGGTGAGCAGCGATACCGGCGAGTTCAACGTTATTGGCCAGCCTTCCGAGGATTACCCCTCAGCAGTGGTACTACAGCCTGCCGATAGGACCTCGGTAAAAATTCCTGCTCATGCGCTTTTATCCGGTATTACCAAAACAATTTTTGCTACTGCCGATGACGAGATGAGACCGGTAATGAACGGCATCCTCTTTGAGCTGTCAAACGATTCGTTCACCTTTGTGGCCTCCGATGCGCATAAGCTGGTTCGCTACAAGCGTTTGGATGTGAAGTCGGATAGGACTAGCTCATTTATCCTGCCAAAAAAACCGGCTAATCTGCTTAAGAATATTCTTACCCGTGGTAATGAGGATATCACCATTGAGTTTGATAGTAAAAATGCCCTGTTTAAATTGGCAAATTACACATTGGTATGCCGCTTGGTTGAAGGGGTGTACCCCAACTACAACTCAGTAATTCCTACCGATAATCCCAATCAGCTGAATATAGATAGGCTCGACTTTTATAATGCCCTACGTCGGGTTGCTCCATTTGCCAATCAGGCAAGCAATCTGATGAAAATTTCCCTTAGCGGGAATCAGGTGGAGATCTCTGCTCAAGACCTAGATTTCTCTATCTCTGCATTTGAGCGTTTACAGTGTCAGTATGATGGCGAGGATATGGAGATTGGGTTTAAGTCTATTTTCCTGATCGAAATTTTGGGCAATCTTGCCTCCAGTGATATCGTGCTTTCACTATCCGACCCTTCGCGTGCCGGACTCATATTCCCTGCAACCACTGATAATGATGACGAGGATGTACTTATGCTGTTAATGCCCATGATGGTAGGAGCGTAACTGTTCGTGTTAGCTATGATTCTGAATATTTTTCGAAGCCTTGTTTACCCAGCGTAATCGGGCTTCGTTTTTTTTAATGTAATTGATTATGGAACTAAACATAAAAAATCCGCTGATTTTTATTGACCTTGAGACCACCGGACTGGATGTGGTAAATGATAGGATTGTGGAGATATCGGCATATAAGGTTTTACCCAATGGCGAAAAAGAGATTAAAACCCGAAGGGTAAACCCAACCATTCCCATACCCGCTGAGGCCTCTGCCATACACGGGATTACTGATGAGGATGTAAAAGACGAGCCCACCTTTAAAATGCTGGCCAAATCGTTGGCCGCTTTTATGGAGGGATGCGATTTGGCCGGATTTAACTCCAACAAGTTTGACTTCCCTTTACTTACCGAAGAATTTCTTAGGGCAGGGGTGGATTTTGACTACCGTAAACGTAAGTTTATCGATGTACAAACCATCTTTCACAAGATGGAAAGGCGTACCCTCGAGGCTGCCTATAAATTCTATTGCGATAAGGATTTGGAAGGTGCTCATAGTGCCGAAGCCGACACCCTAGCCACCTATGAGGTGCTAAAGGCTCAGCTGGACAGGTATCCCGATTTAAAAAACGATGTTGCATACCTCTCCGAGTTTAGCACTCAAACCCAGAATGTGGATTTTTTGGGACGGATTATATACGATGAGAAAGGGGTTGAGGTGTTTAATTTTGGGAAGCACAAAGGGAAATCGGTTGAAGAGGTTTTTGGCAAAGAGCCCAGCTACTACAGCTGGATGATGAACGGAGATTTTCCGCTCTATACCAAAAAGGTGCTGACCAATATCTACCTCCGACTAAAGGATAGGTAGAAACTTACTATCCAACCAATCGGTTTAGTTTGAATAGGTAACAATTACCTGCTCAATGGCCCTTATACAAACCGGGCAAAAGCCCGGAGCCGAATTGCTTTTCATTCGGCAGTTTACATAGGGGCGGTAAATGCCTTTTGCCGAATAGCCTCCACCTTCAAAAACACCAACGGATTTAGAATATTTGGAGTGATTGGGTGTGGGGATTGGAGTGCCTTTTATAACCATCTCCTCCCATTTGCTCGAAAAGTTTACCAGAGTGGTTATGTTGGGTTCCCACGGTTCCACCTCCAGATTATAAAAATCATTATAGGCAACCTCCGATTCGTAATACTCATCGGCCAATCCGGCTAGTCCATGACCCAGCTCATGGATAAAGACTTCTAACGCTTGAGGGTGGTCTGAGGTGCAAACATTGTAGTGGTTATAAATTCCACCACCACCATATTCGTCAGTATTTACAATGATATAGACAATATCGGCAGGCGCATTGGCAGCCACATCCATTACCTGCTTATATTTGGCTGTGGTCAGGTACCTATCAATCCCAAAGGTGTAAAAGGAGGATTGAACAGCAGTGCTGTTCCAAAGCTGTTTCCCCGGATTGGTGGGTCCGGCATCCACCGATGGCGATTCGATAGCCCAGATGTTGATATGCGTTTTCATCCTGCTAAACGGCTCTTGGCTAAATAGGTAGTTGGTAAATTTGTTGACATCCACAATGAACTTACCCATCTGTTCGGGTAAATAGCCTTCGGCTATAAAGGCAATGTCCAATTTGTTGTTGTGGCTTCCGTTGGCAACCACCTGAGTGGTTTTGATCGGTTTCACCCGATGTCTCAGTATAGCTAGGCTGCCGGGATTTACGTTAAATTTTGCCATCTCCTCAAATTGTCCGTCCCTGTTCCGGTGGCTAAATCGAACGATGATATCTTTTTTTGGGTAAGGGATTCGCGTTACCTGCTCAAACGAATGGTTAAGCACTTTCGCTTCATCTACATTTTGCCACTCTTGGAATAGGGTGCAAAAGCCTTGCGAGTAAATCAATTTTTTCGATTCTTTGTCAAAAACCTCAACCTTGTACGCTCCCAAATTCAGGTTATCAATGGTGCTTTTAAACGAGCCACTCCAGTAGGGTTCCTCCTTTAGCTCATCAACAAACAGCGCTTGACTCTCATGATTTCCCGAAAGGGTATAGTCAATACGAAGGGCTTTGTTTTCGAACCAATTTAAAAATTGGGCTTGAGCAGACAGCGCAAATGGTTGGCCCAGTAAGGTTGCCAGCAAAATAAGCGTAAAATGAAATCGTAGTGTGATTTTCATGGCTGTATAAGTTAAACGGCTTGACGCATGAGTACAAAACGCCGGATTAGCCTAAATAGCTTTTCAAAAGTTTACTTCGGGTGGTCTGCTTAAGCCTCTTAAGAGCTTTTTCTTTAATCTGACGAACCCTCTCACGGGTGAGCTCCAACTTTTCGCCCACCTCCTCCAACGTGTGTGGGTGTGTTCCATCGAGCCCAAAATATAGGCGTATAATATCGGCTTCGCGCTCGGTGAGCGTGTTTAGCACTCTTTCAATCTCTTTTCTAAGGCTGTCGTTTAGCAAACTTCTGTCGGGAGTGGGTAGCTCATTAATGGGTAATATGTCATAC
>CAZKPD010000155.1:4973-5922 GCA_964554585.1 uncultured Rikenellaceae bacterium | reverse complement strand
GCACCTGACTCATAATCAGGGGGTCGCTGGTTCAAGCCCAGCTGGGCCCACCCCTCACAAAGCACCCTCGGGTGCTTTTGTTTTTTGCGCTCTCTTTTGATGCTTAGGCTGGGCAAAACGAATGAGTCTTCCCGTATCTTATCATTGCATTCTGCTTGTTTCAATGGAACTTGCCCTTTGCGGCGCAAGCCTTTTTTGCTCCAAGGTTTGGGTGCTGCGTGCGCCTTTGTCTGGACGTTTGCCCATTCCCCGAGCTGAAGCTCGGGGTTTTTCATGGCTGTTTTTCTCAATCAAGCAGCAGGCATAATCCAAACTTTCTTCAGAAAACCTTTTCGAAAACATTGTTTTTTTTGTGGCAGTTGTTCGGCACTGCTAATTATTAATGCTAATTTGGCTCGGTAAAACAGAAGTTAATCCTTATGTCGGCAAAAACTGTTACTGCGAAAAAGGCGGGCTTTGGAACAGCTCCCGTATTTTTTACCGCCATCTCCACCATTCTGGGTGCAATCCTTTTCCTTCGTTTTGGTATGGCGGTGGGTACCCTTGGGTTTTGGGGCGTTTTCATCATTATTGTCCTGGGTCACTTAATTACTATGCCTACTGCATTGGCCATTTCGGAGCTGGCCACCAATACCCGGGTTGAGGGTGGGGGCGAGTACTTTATCATATCGCGCTCATTCGGGCTAAAGATTGGCTCAACCATTGGCATTGCGCTATACTTCTCGCAGGCCATCAGCATTGCTTTTTACATTATTGCCTTTACCGAAGCGTTTGAACCGCTCTTTACCCTTTTTCAAAATTCCTTTGGATTCGAGCTGCCCAGGCAGGTCATCAGCATACCCGCACTGTTGGGCTTGGCATTTATTGTGCTGAGAAAAGGAGCCGATATGGGCGTTAAAGCCCTCTATGTTATCGTGGCCATCCTCTTCCTTTCGCTGCTGGCCTTTTT
>CAZKPD010000155.1:0-4963 GCA_964554585.1 uncultured Rikenellaceae bacterium | reverse complement strand
TATGGGCAAGCCCATTGAACCCGCTGCTGATGCAGAGCTGGTGTCGGAGGGTTGGACGGCTGCCGATAATTTCGGGTTCTTTAACGGGAAAAGCTTCTTTGTGATGTTTGCCATCTGTTTCCCGGCTTTTACAGGAATGACTGCAGGGGTTGGGCTTAGCGGCGATCTGCGTAATCCCAGTAAATCCATTCCCATAGGAACAATTTTAGCTACCGTTACCGGTATGGTAATTTACTTTTTTGTGATATGGAAATTATCCGTTTCGGCTCCACAAGAGGAACTGTTGAACAACCAGCTGGTTATGGGGAAAATAGCCATTGGAGGTGCCTTTCTAATCCCATTGGGTTTGGCAGCGGCCACCATCTCCTCGGCGTTGGGCTCGGTGCTGGTTGCACCCCGTACGCTACAGGCATTGGCCTATGATAAAAGTCTTCCGTTTAGAAGACTTAACCTCTTTTTGGCCAAAGGGAAAGGGAAGAATAGAGAGCCCGTTAACGCTTCAATTATTTCACTGCTTATTGCTTTTGTTTTCGTTTTGCTGGGCGATGTGGATGCGGTGGCTCAAATTATCTCCATGTTCTTTTTAATTACCTACGGAACGCTATGCCTTATCTCGTTCCTTAACCATTTTGGTTCGGCACCCTCCTATCGTCCCAAGTTTAGGTCGAAATGGTATTTCTCGCTGATGGGATTTATCCTGTCGGTTTGGGTGATGTTTAAGATTAACCCGCTTTATACCATTATTGCATCCGTTGTAATCGTGTTGCTCTACCTGTTGACAGAGCATTTTAACAAGGATGAAAAGGGGCTGGTCAATATCGTTCAAGGGGCACTGTTTCAGCTGAACCGAAACCTTCAAATCTACCTTCAAAAGCATCATCAAACAGCAGCCCATAAAAGCGAGTGGCGTCCGGCAGCGGTATGCGTCTCGCCCAACTCATTTGAAAGAAGGAAAGTGCTGGATTTGATGAGGTGGATTAGCTATAAGCATGGGTTTGGCACCTATTTCCATTATATCGAAAACTACTATAGCCGGCAAAGTTACCTCGATTCAGAAGTGTTATTGGGTCAGCTGCTGGATAAGCAAAGCGTAAAAGATAGCGGCCTTTATATCGATACCATGATTTCGCCATCCTACACATCGGCCATTGCGCAGGTTATCCAATCGCCCTCCATTTCGGGGATGGAGAATAACATGGTGGTATTTGAGTTCGACAAGAGTCACCCCGAGGAGATTCATCGCATTCTAGACAATATCAGCCTCATAAAAGCGGGCGATTTTGATGTGTGCATCTTTGCGCTGTCGCACAATCCCGTTCCTTTTAAAAATGGCATTCATATTTGGATTAGACCCAGCGATGTGGAGAATACCAACCTGATGATCCTGCTGGGCTATATTCTGCTTGCCCATCCCGATTGGAAGAAGAGCCATATCAAGATTTTCAATATTTGTGCACCCGGAACCGAGGAGCATGCTCGGGAAGAGCTGAGGGAACTTATCGAAACGGGTAGGCTGCCCATTACTTTTGCCAATATTGAGATGCTTACGCCGGAAGAAAACCAGAACACCTACCAGATTATTGCAGAGCATTCGGCCAATGCGGGTCTTACCCTGTTGGGTTTCCGCGAGGAGGTGGTGAAGCACCAGGGAGAACAGTTTTTTAGTCATTTTCACTCCATGGGGGATATGCTGTTTATCAACTCATCGGGAGCGAAGGAGATAAAGTAAGCGTGATTTGAACTTCGTGAAACGTGAATCGTGAGGCGTTATTAGTTCATTGTTCCCTGTTCATTGCACCCTTCGACAAGCTCAGGGCATCGCATTGCTCATTGCACATTGCACATTACTCATTGCTCATTGATTTTAACCGCAAAGGGCACAAAGCTCCGAAGGCTTGGAGCGCAAAGCCCACGGAGTAATAATTGGTTACTCGTACCCCGCACCTCGTTTTAACCGCTAAGGCGCTGAGACGCAGAATTGTTCATTGTACATTACACATTGCTCATTGCTAATTGCTAATTGCTCATTGCTAATTGCTCATTGCTAATTACTCATTGCTAATTACTCATTGCCCATTGACTATTCATACCTAAGCGCCTCCACCGGATTGCGGGTAGCTGCCCGCCAAGAATTAATTGCCGCCACAATGCCCGTAAGGGCAAGAATGGCAATCCCCGAGAGCGCAAAGATGTACCAGTGAAGCGTGATTTTTGCTGCAAAATTTGCCATCCATAGGTTGGACAGGTAATAAGCACCCACCAAGCCCACTATTACAAAGGGGACAACCAGCTTGCCCAGCCCCAAAATAAACAGATTGACAATCTGCGCCGTAGTGGCCCCATTTATCTTGCGTATGGCCAGGCTCTTGCGCTGGCGGGTAGTCTCTTCGCTCAAATAGCCCAGCAGACCCATAAGGCTGATAAGCAGCACCACCATGCTCCCCGCGTAGATACCATTGCGGAACGCAAGCGCGGGGTGATAACGATTGTGGTGAACCAAGGCAAGGCTCTGCACCTCAGCCTCTCCCCGTAGAAAGGCCTCATTGAAAATACCGTTGAATTTTTGGGTGATATTGGCATGCTCCCCCGGATGGGTTTTAATAAGAATATTGAAATTGAAGTTGGGGTTCTGCTCAAAATGCTGGATAAACCTCTGCCTTGGCAGGTAGAAATACGCCGATGGACGGGTATCGCTATACATAAATGTGCCCAGCACCATATCGGGATAGACGCCAGAAATGCGGGAAGATTGGTCCGGGTTATTATGGTGCTCGGTTATTCTTACATTCTGCCCCACCACGCCATTGTGCCAACCGTTGTGTAGAGCCAGCATATCGGCAAACCTTTGGCTAATAAGCATATCGCCTGCAATGGATTGCTCCTCGCTAAAGGTATCCCCCGCTGAGATGGGGATTCCTAGTATGGATAGATAATCGTGGTCGATGTAGTACAGGTCGGCTATGTTGAACAGCTCCTTTTCGCCATCGGGCGACATCACGTTGTTGCCCGAGCAGCCATAGATGGGAAGCGATACGCCCAGCCCCACATTCTCCACTTCGGGTAGCGCCATAAGTTCATCCAAAACCGTTTGTACTTTGTGTGGATCCATGCCGCTAGTGGGCCCATAGTACACATTCTCGGTGGTGTAGCCATGGTTGGCATGTTGCCCCATGCTATATTGCAGGCTCACTACCACCAGTAGGGCAATGAATAGCGCTGCCGCCGCAAACTGGAATGCCAGCAAGCCCTTTTTCCAGCTGTTTTTCCTTTGATGAAACGTGCGGAAAGCAATGGCAATGGGAGTACGGGCAAATGCTCGACCCGGAAGATAGCCAATGGGAATCATAATGATGATAAGGGTTGTCAGAATGGGAAGATAGACGTAGGGGTCCAGCAGCACATCGAGGCTGTGCCCCACCTGCGCCTCGGCTAGGGGTTTTAGGATGAGAATGAGCACAGCAGCCACTGCCAATGAGATAAGGAAAATAAACGCACTCTCCATAAATATCATCCCCTGCAGATTGCGCCTATTGGCCCCGTAGCATTTGAAGATGGCCGAGGTCTTGGCACGGTTTACCAGTGTACTAACAGTGAGCAGCAGGTAGTTGAGTAGAGACACCAGCAATACAATCATCGCCACTGCGCTTAGTATTACTATCATATCCATGGCCTGCTTGGCAAAAGCCCTGCGGATGGGCTCCAACGTGTATTTGAAAAGAAAGCCCTGCGCCTCGTACTCCTCAATATTCTGATGCTTCTCCTGCATTAGCCGTATGGCGGGGGCTAGGCTTCGGGGCGCTACGCCCTTTGCCAACTTCACGCAGGTGTAGTAGCGGTCGTTGCCATTCCAATTGTTGGTGCCATCCCACATAAAGCTGGAGATGGATGCCATGGATATGGCAATATCGTAGGTGAAGTTGGTATTCCTTGGCAGCTTCTCAAACACACCGCCAATGGTTACCCGCTTGCCGGGGTATCCCCTTATCTCAATGGTTTGTCCCATCACATCGCCACCCATATTAGCGGCTATTTCGCTCGATACCAGGCACATCATAGATGCTTTAAGCGTTTCAACACCCTGTCCGCTTACCATGGGGCGGGGTAGCACCTCGAAGAGCTGGTCATCAGCCAGCGCAATACGCCCACGGTAAACCCTATTGTTCTCGGAGTAGAAGTCCAGATTACCCATAAAGGTGAGCCGTGTGGCCGCCTCTACGCCCGGCACCTCGGCCCTAAGGCCGGGGCCAACAGCTCCGCTTGTGTAGCCCGACTGCTCCATCTTGTCTGAGCCCTTCTCCCGATTATAGTTGCTTGTTACTATGTATGTTCGATTGGCATGGGGGTAGAAGCTGTCGTAGCTGAAGTAGAAAAATATTTCGGACAGCAGAACAATGCCAAATGCTAAACCCAACGCCAGCGAGAAGATACGTGTGGCGGTATGCTCCCCCCAACGGAAGAGTTTTCGGAAAGCCAGTTTTATTGAAGTCATTTTATTCAATTAATAATTAGTAATTAACAATTGATAGTTCATTGCACCCTTCGACAAGCTCAGGGCATCGCATTGCTCATTGCACATTGCACATTACTCATTGCTCATTGATTTTAACCGCTAAGGCGCTGAGACGCTAAATTGTTCCCCTCGACTCCGCTCGGGGCAACGCATTACTAAATGCTAAATGCACATTACTCATGGCTCATTGTTCATTGCTAATTGTCCACCACCATCCCATCAAACAGGTTAATAATGCGATGGGCAAAGCCGGCATCGTGCTGCGAGTGGGTTACCATAATGATGGTTGTTCCTTCGCGGTTGAGTTCGCTAAGTAAATCCATCACCTCACGACCATTTTTTGAGTCGAGGTTACCCGTGGGTTCGTCGGCAAGGATTAGCTTGGGATTGGCCACCACGGCACGGGCTATGGCCACACGCTGTTGCTGTCCGCCCGAGAGCTGCTGCGGGAAA
>CAZKPD010000154.1:0-5980 GCA_964554585.1 uncultured Rikenellaceae bacterium | reverse complement strand
TTTGGTGATAATATGCGGTTGCACCACAACGGCCGCGCCCACAATGAGTTGAACGAAAATGATTTCAAACAGATCACGGAAAAGCGGGCTTTGCGGATTGGAGGACTTAATCAGAACGGGGTCAATAATCCTAAGCTTGTCAAAAAAGCCCACAAGACCCTCTTTAAAAAATTGGATGCCCGAACCAATAAGGATAATGGCCACAATAATCATTACAATGGCCTGTATGGTGTTGGTGTACACCATGGAGTTGGCTCCGCCAAACATCATATACCCAAAAATAAAGGCGATGAGTAAGCCCAGAACCAACACTTGGTCGGCGTTGAGGGCCTGAGCAATCACCTTAACCAGAGCCACCAGTATAAGCACTATAAAGGTGATAAGTAGGAATGTGAGAAACGCCACAAAAAGGGCGTAGCCCTTGCTGTTGAATCGCTTGCCAATCCAGCTGGACAAAGAAACCGCGTTCATGGCCTGTCCATGCTTCCTGAAACTCTTGGTGAGAATAACCAGTGAGGCCATGGATGCCAACGGGAAAACCACGCCAAACGAGATGTATGCGCTTAGGCCATAGGTGGCAATTAAGCCCGGGTTAATTACAAAAGTCGCAGCGCTAGTCATGGCCGAGGCCAGTGATAGTGCCACAAATGTGGGTGAGAAGGAGATACTTCCCAACGCGTAATCTTTTAAGTTTTTTGTACCGCGGGAACCCTTTACCACAAAGTAAAGGATTAGCATCCCATAGATAGCAAAAAGGATAGAAGCACCAATTACCTGTGATGTTGTTGCCATAAATCCATGTTTTATTGGTTAATGCCTTTTGTTTGTTATTCGTTTTAATGTGCTTATAACAGCAAAACTGTATTTAAGTTTTCAGTGGTTATTCACACCATTACATATTCTCCACAATAAGGGCAGTGCCCTGACCGCCGCCAATACAAAGCGTTGCAAGTCCGTATTTAGAGTTCCTGCGCTTCATCTCGTAGATGAGCGTGGTTAGGATTCGTGCTCCAGAAGCACCAATGGGATGGCCAATGGCAATGGCTCCTCCGTTTACGTTAACAATATCGGGATTAATTTTTAGGTCGCGAATTACCGCAATGGATTGGGCAGCAAAGGCCTCATTCAGCTCGGCTAGGTCAATGTCGTCAATGGATAAATCGGCCCTCTTCAGTACTTTTTCGGTAGCCGAAACGGGGCCGTAGCCCATTATTTCAGGCTCCAATGCCGTGGTGGCATGGGCTACTATTCTTGCCAATGGTTTTAGGCCAAGGCTTTCAGCCTTTTCTTTAGACATTACCACCAGCATGGAGGCCCCATCGTTAATTCCCGATGCGTTGGCAGCTGTTACGGTACCATCTTTTTTAAAAGCGGGTCTCAGCTTTTCAAGCTGCTCAATGGTTGCCCCTTGGCGGGGAAACTCGTCGGTGTCGAATAGGATGGGGTCGCCTTTACGCTGCGGGATGGGTACGGGAACAATCTCATCCCTAAATTTGCCTGCCCTTTGGGCAGCTTCACACTTTTGTTGGCTGTGTACGGCAAACTCATCCTGCTCTCGGCGGCTGATGTTCCAGCGTTCAGCAATATTTTCGGCCGTAATGCCCATATGGTAATCGTTAAACGAATCGGTGAGGCCGTCCTTAATTAGGCTGTCGAGAACCTCGCCATGCCCCATGCGGTATCCGTTGCGCCCTTTGGGTAGCAGGTACGGAGCGTTGGTCATGCTTTCGGTTCCACCGCAAAGCACGGTTTCCGATTCTCCGCTCATTATCATTTGTGCAGCCAGCGAAACCGACCGAAGACCCGACCCGCAAAGGATGTTCACCGTCATGGCCGGACTGGTAACGGGCACCCCACTTTTTACCGCAATTTGCCTTGCAATGTTCTGTCCCAATCCTGATGAAAGGATATTACCTATAATGGTTTCGTCAACCTCATCGGGACTGATTCCGGCCCTGCGTATGGCCTCTTGCGCAGCAATAATACCTAGCTCCACTGCTGAAAAACCGGTTAACGAACCATTGAAATTACCCACTGCGGTGCGTACTGCCGATACGATAACTACCTCTTTGCTCATGACGTTACAATTTTTATTTGCTAAATTAGGATTGATCGAGCGAAGAGCTTATTCCAAAAAAAATAACCACACCTTGACTAGGTGTGATTATTTTTTGTAATTCAACTAGGTATTTGTTTATTATGAGCCACTTAAGTTTGTAATAAGTCAGGTTGACTTATACAGGTGTGCGCTCAAATCTGTATAGGGTTAGCTATACATAAACCGTTTAATGCTACGCTTTGGTGTTTTAGCAAACTCTTGGTCCTGAATTTCTACATCCGCAACTTTCATATAGTTGGGTAACTGCTCATTTATCTCCTTCCGGTACTCATCAAAAAGCAGTTTAATAGTTTCTGTGGTATATTCTCCCTTTTGCATATAGTCGGGATCGGGGTAAACCAATGCTATCAACTTCTCATTGCGTTGAACCACCAGCGTTTCGCTAATTCCAAACTTGTTGTTATAGAAAGATTCTATCTCTTCGGGGTAGATGTTTTTACCGCTGGCACCTAGTAGCATACTTTTTATTCGGCCTTTTATAAAGATATTGCCTTTGCTGTCAATTAGCCCGAGGTCGCCGGTATGCATCCATCCGTCGGGGGCAATGGTTTCCTGAGTGGCCTCAGAGTTTTTGTAGTAGCCCTGCATTACGTTTTCGCCACGTACTTGAATCTCTCCGGCAATTTTGCTCGGTTCGGGCGAGTCAATGCGCACCTCAAGGGTATCTACAATTTGTCCCGATGCGCCCACCGGCGTTTCTCGCCAATTGATGTAGCTGATTAGCGGACCGCACTCGGTCATTCCGTAACCCACGGTGTAGGGGAATTTCATTTTCCTAAAGAAAAGTTCTGTCTCGTGGTTAAATGGGGCACCCCCAAGCACCAACTCCCTAAAGTTTCCGCCAAAAGCCTCTTCCAGTGATTTCCTGATTTTTCCTAAAATCAGCTTATTTACCAAGGGTATGGCCAACATAATTTTCATGGTGGGTTTGCTGATTACCGGAAGTACTTGGGTTTTAAAAATTTTCTCAATCACCAGCGGTACTGAGAGGATAAGTGAGGGGCGAACCTCCTTAAAGGCCTTCAGTACAATTTGTGGCGAGGGCGTTTTGGTTAGAATGGTAATATGACACCCCAAGGTAAAGGGGAAAAGGAATTCAAATGCACAACCAAAGGTGTGGGCCAACGGTAGAAACGATACGATTTTGTCGCCCGGATTAAGCGGCATATTGCGCTGGGCAAACCGTATGTTGGCTGCCAGGCTGTTGTGGGGTATCATCACCCCTTTGGCAAATCCGGTGGTGCCCGATGTGTAGCTGATAACAGCCAGCTGATCGTTGCCGATTATTGGCAAGCGGAAATCTTCCCGTTTCAGGCTTTGGGCATCCACCTCTTTTTGTAGCTTCGAAGCCTTAAGCATTTCCACCAGCTGCTCATCCCTGTGCTGCTGAATCTCATATCCGCTAATGCGGATGGAGCCCTTTAGGGCGGGCATCTTCTCAAAATCCAGAGTGTCAAACAACGTTTGGTCTGCAAACAGGAGAATGGAGTCGGATTGGTTAATAATTTCGTGGATATCTCCGGGTTTGAAGTCGGGCAAGATGGGCACAATCACTGTACCGTACGATACCACTGAGAGATAAACCGCAGCCCAACGCGCGGAATTTCGTCCCAATAGGGCAATCTTGTCTCCGGGTTTAATTCCCGAATTGTCAAAAAACCTATGCATGCAAACAATGGTTGCTGCAATATCGCCATAAGTAAAACTGTCACCCTGGTAGTCAGACAGAGCGTTAATGTCCCAGTTCAACCTAATGGCATCCTCAAAGTACTGACTAACAGTTTCTTTAAGCATACCTGTCCCTTTTAGTTGTACCCAAATGTATAAAAAAATTATATATAGTTTTAATTGCAGAATAATTTCCAGGGTAGATTCCTTTACGGGAACTTAGTTTGGGAAAGTGCCGATTTTATATATCTGCGAGTATTTGTCCTATCGAAGTTATCAGCGTTCTATTGCTGATTGCCTTTAGATAAAACTTATTTATTTGTCACAGCATCTACTGTTTCTTTTCAAATACACAACGGGCCCGGGATTGGCGCTGTGAAGCCCGATGGGTTTTGCTTGCAAAACACAGGAAAGGGCGCAGCAGCGTCTCATCGGGCTTCATGGCCCCAATCCTCGTGATGGGGGCTGTAGGCTTCGGCTTTGACGCCTTTCTTTCGTACCCGTTCCGAGCGAATGAAGCCCGATGATTCCCGGGCCCGATGGGGTACAATAGGGGGCGAGAATCCCAACTTGTTGGGATGTAGCCACCGTAAAGCGAAGCGTATTGTACCCCATCGTTCCGAGGCTTGGCGGTCGGGCGGGAATTAAACCCACAAAACCTCAACGGCAAAGTCAATTTTAAAAAATAATAAAAAGATTTCAAAAAACAAACAAAACCACGCCTGACGCTAAGCCTTTGTTAGCGGTTCGGGCAGTGTTTAGTTACTCTTTTTTAGTTAATACATACACACTTCCTTTGCCTTTTCCAATCATTGTCAGCACTTGTTCATTTCGTAAATATTGTAAATCTTTTTTCAAAGTGCTTAATCCGATTTCGGGAAATTGTTTTGCCAAATCACTTACTTTAACAGGCTGATTATTCGAAATAAAATCTTTGATTAACTTTTGCCTGTCGTTCAAGTAGCCACCTTTGGATTTGAAAACGTCATATTTTTGTTCCAATTTTTCAGTAAGAGTTTTCAAACTTTCCAAGAAAAAAATCAACCACAAGTCTATACGTTCGTTGTCCGTTCCTCGATTTTTTTGCCCGTTCATCAAAGCTTCGTAATAGGCTTTCTTATTTTGCTCGATATGGCTTTCAAACGAAATATATTGAATAAACGAATAATCGTTTTGTAGTAAGCAAAGTGTTGTAAGCAATCTTGAAAGTCTGCCGTTTCCGTCTTGAAATGGGTGTATGCTCAAAAAATCGTAAATGAAACTACCGATAACAATGAGTTGATGAATGGTTTTTTGTTCTAAAGCTTTGTTTGTCCATTCAACTAATTCCTGCATTTCTGTCGCTACCAATGCCGGTTCGGTCGTTGCAAAAATAGTTCGCTGTTCACCTGTCGGATATGTTGCTACAACTTTGTTAGAAAGGAACTTGTAAGTTCCTCTGTGTCGCTCATCTTTATTGCTGTATTTCAGCAACATTTGATGTAGTTGTTTGATGTAGCTTTCCGAAAGTTTAATGTCGGAATAATTGTCGTAAATCAATTCTAAAACTTCATAATAGCCAATGACTTCCTGCTCATCGCGGGTTTTTAGTTTTGTGATTTGAACGTCTTTCAAAAGTTCTTTTACTTCTTGGTCGGTAAGCGTTGCACCTTCAATTCTCGTAGATGAGCCGATGCTTTCGATAGTGGCAATTTTCCGCAATTCTTTTAAATATCGGTTTTCCTGCTTCTCGGCAATATCCCATTTACCTTTGAAGCCGTCAATGCAGCCAATGAGTTGCAATACTCTTTGGTTGGTAATAAAGTCAAAATTGAGTTTCCGAATAAATTTATCCATATCTTATCTGTATTTTATCCATAAAAGAAGTTATACAAAGATATGAAATGTCTATATCGTATCTATATTTTATCCAAAAAAATCAGATTAAGAAACTAAATTTTCTAAATTATTCTTTGCGATACAATTCTATTTTTAGTCATTAGGTTCCCAAAGTTGCACTTTAATTGTCTTATCCGTCAAGAATGTGAAAAAAAAATTGTCCACTTTTTGTATGGAATTCCATAATTGTCAAGTTTGCTTTTTGTTCAATCGTTTATTTTTTATGGTCGCTCGTTGCCTGACCGCTAACGGGTCCGGGGTTGGCGCTGTGAAGCCCGATGGGTTTTGCTTGCAAAACGCAGTCAAGGGCGCAGC
>CAZKPD010000153.1:0-6042 GCA_964554585.1 uncultured Rikenellaceae bacterium | reverse complement strand
TTGATACCACCAAGGGGCATATAGAGTACAGAAAAGCTCATGCCATTGACCTAACCCTTGATATTGCCAGTGATACAGAGGCTTACCACCCGTTTAAGGGGAATGTGGATATTGATAAGCTGGAGAACTACATGGCTTTGCATGCCGATAAGGTTCCTTTTATCATTGTTACCGTTACCAACAACACTGCAGGTGGACAACCCGTTTCTATGGAGTGCTTGCGTGCGGTGAGAAAAGTAGCTGATAAGTATAAAAAACCTGTTCTTTTTGACTCAGCACGTTTTGCAGAGAACGCCTATTTTATTAAGGTTCGTGAGAAAGGTTATGAGAATAAAACGGTGAAAGAAATTGTAAAAGAGATGTTCTCCTACGCCGATTTTATGACCATGAGCAGTAAAAAGGATGCCATTGTGAATATTGGCGGATTTATCGGTATGAGATCTGAAGAGATTTGGAGAAAGTGCTCTACATTTAATATTATGTATGAAGGATATATCACCTACGGTGGTATGTCCGGACGTGATATGAATGCGTTAGCAGTAGGTTTGGATGAAGGTACTGAATTTGAATACCTAGAAACTCGTATTAAGCAGATAGAATACTTAGGTGAGCGACTAAAAGAGTTTGGAATCCCATTCCAATCTCCTGTAGGTGGTCATGCCCTATTTGTGGATGCCAATAAGATACTTCCCAATGTACCCAAAGAGGAGTTCCGTGCGCAAACCCTTGGGATTGAACTTTACTTGGAGGCCGGTATCAGAGGAGTGGAAATCGGAGCCCTGTTAGCCGACCGCGATCCGGAAACCCGTGAGAATCGCTATCCTAAGTTGGAACTTCTCCGTTTGGCTATCCCACGTCGTACCTATACCAATAACCATATGGATGTGATTGCTGTTGCTCTGAAGAATGTATTTGACAGGCGCGAAAGCATTAAAACCGGGCTGAAAATTACTTGGGAAGCTCCCATTATGAGGCACTTTACCATAGAGATGGATAAAGCTTAAGGATTATAATTTCTCTCTTTTTAAAGCGTACAGCACATTGCTGTACGCTTTTTTTAATTCCGTTTATTGGATAAGTTCAACAGCTATTGGAATGTGTTCTAAAAGGATTGAGTGTTTTTTACGCTAGGAATTAACTTTTTATGCTAAATATGTTCTTTAGTAAAAACTCTACATAAATTATTGTTGCTAATATTTAATCGCTCAATAAACCATACTAATAAAAATATATAGACTGTATATCAGTCTTTAAGGATTTGTATAAACTCTACATGTTTAAATTATTTTTAATCAAATACCTTTTACTTATTATTGAAAGTAGTTGTATTTAATTGTAGATTTGTTGTGTTATACAATTAAAGCTAAAAAGGGATATGAAAAAGTTTGGTGGATCAAAAAAGGTGATAGAGCTTTTAGAGAAGTTTTTTGATACCGTTGATCAGGGTGTTCTTGTTTTTAAGAATGGCGTTCACAACTATCTCTATGGCAACACCGAGAACTTTCAAAACAATCTGAACAGCCTGATAAAACTAGAGGGCAATGCTGATATTCTTAAGAGAGAGATCGAGAACCTCTTATATACACAGTCTCTAATGCCTCAATTTAGGGGTGATATTTTTCAGCTGTTAGAAGATATGGATACCATTTTGGATATTTCAAAAGAAAACCTGGCACAATTTGAAACCGAAATACCCAAGATTCCGCCTGAGCTAAATCAGGATTTCAGTAAACTAGCCGAGATGTCAATCCTTGCAGTAGAGTCTTTAATACCTGCAGTACGCGCTTTTTTTAGAACTCCCGAAACAGTAAAAGATCAACTTCATCGGGTATATTTTTATGAGCGTGAAACCGATAAGCTGGCTTTAGCCATTAAACGAAGGGTTTTTCATGATATGAATTCCCTTAGACTTAGTGAAAAATTTCACTTAAGATACTTTACGCTTCACATAGAGAATGTGTCTGACGAAGCACAAAAGGTTGCAGACCTACTTTCTATAATGGCGATTAAACGAATCCTATAGCAAATAAAATGTTATTCTTTTTTTTCCTGACAGGTGGATTGTTTTTAGGGTGGTCATTGGGTTCCAATGATGCAGCTAACATATTTGGTACTGCCGTTGGGTCAAAAATGGTGCGCTTTAGGACTGCTGCCATTGTTTCCAGTATTTTTATCGTTCTAGGGGCTGTGCTCCAAGGATCCGGTACTACCGAAACTCTCGGGAAATTAGGAGCAGTAGATGCCATAGGAGGTGCTTTTACTGTATCGCTATGTGCTGCCTTTACGGTATTCCTTATGAATAGGAATAAGTTGCCCTCTTCAACTACACAAGCTGTTGTGGGGGCAATTATTGGCTGGAATCTTTTTACCGGAAACCAAACAGACTATTCTACGCTTTCCATAATCCTTTCAACATGGCTTATTGGTCCCTTAATGGGGATCTTTTTTTCTGCGCTTCTCTTTCTGTTTGTACGATGGTTATTGCGAAAACTAAAAATACACCTAATTAAACTTGATGGGTACATCCGCTGGGGTTTAATTATTGTTGGAGCGTTTGGGGCCTATAGTTTAGGGGCTAATAATATTGCCAACGTTGTGGGTGTATTTATCCCCTCAGCCCCTAATATATTGGTTGATTTCGGCCTTTTTCAGCTCAATGGGGTTAGAATGGTATATTTATTAGGTGGTCTTTCCATAGCAGTGGGTATTTTTACTTATGGCTCAAAAGTTATGGAAACGGTTGGCAGCGGTATAATGAATCTCTCGCCCGAAGCAGCGATTGTGGTTGTGCTAGCACACTCGCTGGTGCTATTTATCTTCTCATCTTCCACACTTTCTACGTTGCTTCAGTACGTTGGATTACCTAGAATACCTTTGGTTCCAATTTCCAGCTCTCAGCTGGTAGTGGGTGCAATTATTGGTATTGGGCTAGTAAAAGGGGTTCAGGAATTACGTTTTAAAACCATTGGCACTATTGTGCTGGGGTGGCTTTTGATCCCTGTCCTGTCAGGGGCTCTTTCCTTTTTAGCGCTATTTTTTGTTCAAAATGTCTTTAACGTAAAAGTTGCAAATAGTATTGTTACCGAAGAATTACAACAGTATGAGCAGCTAGCCGAAATAGGATTTGAAAAGGCTAAGCATATCTCTATGGTTTGGCCTTTTGTGATTGCTGTCATAGCTTTAATATTTATAGTGCTTATCTACTATATTATTTTGCAGCAAAAATATAGGGTTAAAGCACAAAATGAACTTTTTAAAAAGCAGAATGAGATTATTGAGAATCAGAAGGCACTAACCGACCTTGAGCTTAAAACAATGAGGCTCGAGAATACTTCATTGTCCAGCAACTTAGAATTCAAACGCAAAGAGCTGCAAAACTATGCGCTAAGTATCATTGAGCAACAAACTTTTATTGCAGCCATTCACGACCAGCTATGTGAGATAATGGAAACAACATCACCGCAGGACAAGAGTTTAAAGCTAGAACAGCTAATGATTTTAGTCAAACAAAAAATGAACAATCCTGACCGGGTAAGGGTTTTTAATCTGGAAGCCGAAAAGATGCACCGTGATTTTCTCCACCGTTTATCCGATCAATTTCCTGAGCTAACTGAACACGATAAAAGACTGTCAGTATTGCTTAGGTTAGGATTTTCAACAAAAGAGATTGCGCCACTTCTTAATATCTCACCTAAAAGTGTTGAGATTATGCGTTATAGGCTAAGAAAAAAGATGGATATTAATCAGGGAGAAAATTTAATTCAATTTATTAGTAACCTTTAAAAACTTGATCTTATGAGAAAAACAAAAAAACTTTTCGTTGTTCTTATGGCAATTGTTGGTCTTACTTTTAGTGGCCATCTGTTTGCACAAGAACGTAATGTGAGCGGAACCATCAAATCCAACGTGGATGGTACTCCCATTGCAGGCGCCACCGTAAGGCTTAAGGGCGCAATAGAAACTACTACAACCAATGATAGGGGACAATTTTCCGTTGCTGTTGATCAAAAATCATCCGAAACATTACTAATTATCCACCCCGATTTTGATGAGTTGGAACTGGTAGTAATCGGTAAAACCTCTGTTGATGCCATTATGACCAGTAATGTTCGTTACAACCAGTACGGCCAACGGGTAACTCGTGAAAACCTTACCACCGAAAATCGGAATGGAATCCTTACCCTTGCATCTAAGGATGAGTCATTTAAGTTTTGGACCGATATGCGTGTAAATGCTGATTTTACGAAGCATTTTGATAACTATGACAATAGCTTATCCCCAACCGGGAATCCTTCTGATGCAATTCAGCTGTCTGACGGTGCTTTTGCCCGTAGGGCAAGGGTTGCCTTTAAAGCTCAACTTACCGATAAGTGGTATGGAGAGGTAGACGTGGATTTTCGTAATCTTGAGCTGGACCTAAATGATGTGTTTGTAATGTACTCCATCAATAAAAATTTAGATCTAAAAATTGGTCAGTTTCGTGAGCCTATGGGAATGATGACAAACACTTCTTCACGCTATGTTTCATTTATGGAACGCCCATTGAGTGCTGAGTTTGACCCCAGCCGTCATATGGGTATTGGTTTAGAATACTCAAATCCGTACTTTATGACCGGTTTTGGTGTTTTCACCGATGAGATATTTGACGTTGAAGGTAAAGATACCCGTAGAAAGCAAAGGCAAGGTACAGAATCCAGCTGGGCCGTAACAGGACGTATTATGGGATATGCCATTAAAAAGGATAATATGACCTTGGGTATAGGGGTAGGAGGATCTTATCGTACCCCCGAAATTACTGATGAGGGATATAATACCCATAGGGTGAGAATTTATGATGAGAATCGGGTTTCGCAAAAACGTTTCTTAGATACTGATGCGGTTAAGAATGTGAAAAACATTTTTATCTCCAATGCTGAGTTAGCTTTTGCATACAACTCTTTCCGTTTGCAGGGTGAGTACAAGATGATGACCCTGGATAGGGGTAAAATTTATACTGACATTAATTATACCGGTCAGAATATTCAGGATGCTAATTATGATGGGTATTATGTGGAGGCTGGTTTTTTCCTTTTTGGCGATAAAGCGAACTTCGACTACAGCGATGGCGAGTTTACCCGTGTAGCCCCTAAGGCAAAATGGGGAACCATTGAACTTGCCGCCCGCTATAGCACTGTAAACCTTAACGATGCCAAAGCCGAAGTATTTGGAGGAGCAGCTAATATTTCTACCTTTTCGGTAATCTACTGGGCAAAAAGGAATGTGCGCATTATTCTAAATGCTGCTTATGTTGATCATGATGAGCATGCAACTAGTAAGTATTACTGGGATGTTCCTGCCAATGGATTTGATTATTGGTGGGTAGGAACCAGATTTGAAGTGAATTTCTAAAGATTTTTGTTTTCTTTACAGTACTAACCAAATAATAATACGATTATGAAAAAAATCTTGTTTTCTGTTTTGGGAATTGCCCTAATAGGTGCATTAATCCTTGGTGTATCATGCAAACGCGATGATGATATCAACCCGCCACTTATAAAAAATGTAAAGGTTGAATCTTTCGGAACTGAAGTTTTAGTGTTTAAAGCTGATGTGGTTGACGATCTTGGAGTGAAAAGCGTTGAACTTTTCTACAAGTTGGAAGGTACAACAGACTTTACTGCAAAAGAAATGACCAAAGGTGAAGGTGACACCTACGCTGTAGAGGTATCCGGTTTTGGTCCTGATATGGTGATTCTGTACTACCTAAAAGCCGTGAATACCAGTGATATGGAGACTCTAGAACCAAAAGATGCTCCCAACAATACGTTAAAGCATGAAATTGGTGGAATTAACTATGCTGGAGTAGTAATTAACGAGATTTGGGCCGGTGGTCCAACCGATGAGCACAAGTTTATCGAGCTCTATAATAAAACCAATGAGCCCATCGATATCTCTGATGTTTACTTTGAGCGGAATGATGAGGGTGAGATCGGCCGAATTCCAGAAGGAACTGTTTTGGGAGGCGGCAAATATTACATTTTGGGAACTAAGAGTAATGTTAAC
>CAZKPD010000152.1:0-6106 GCA_964554585.1 uncultured Rikenellaceae bacterium | reverse complement strand
CCGCGCTTTGAACATCGGGGCATGCACTTGGATGTGGTTCGCCACTTTATGCCGTTGGAGTTTGTGTATAAGGTGCTGGATTATATGACCATACACAAGCTGAACCGTTTCCATTGGCATCTTACCGATGACCAGGGTTGGCGGTTGGAGATTAAAAAGTACCCTAAATTGACCGAAGTGGGTGCTTGGCGTGTGGATATGAGCCATTTGCATTGGGACGATAGGCCTGTGTTAAACGATCCCGAGAATGCCACCTATGGTGGTTTCTATACCCAGGATGAGGTGCGTGCGGTGGTGGAGTATGCGGCTCAACGCAATATTATTGTGATGCCGGAGATTGAGGTGCCCGCTCATGCCATGGCAATTTTGGCGGGTTACCCTCACCTGTCGTGCACAGGCGAGGAGGTGGGCATGCCCACCGGTGGGGTGTGGCCCATCACCCATATTCTGTGTGCCGGAAATGATGAGGTGTACCCTTTTATTGAGGACATCCTTACCGAGGAGATGGAGCTGTTCCCGTCGGAGCTTATCCATATGGGGGGCGATGAGGCCGATAAGACACAGTGGCGCGCTTGCGCCAAATGCCAACAGCGCATTAAGGATTTAAAACTGAAGGATGAGGAGGAGCTGCAAGGCTACTTTATGAAGCGTGTGGAGGAGTTTTTAACCAAGAATGGTCGTGTAATGGTGGGATGGGATGAGATTTTGGATGGAGGCGATATTGCCAATGCGGTGGTGATGTCGTGGCGAAGCCACGAGGGGGGTTACAAAGCCGCACAGCAGGGCCTCAAAGCCATTATGACGCCCACCAGCCATTGCTATTTCGACTACTACCAAGGATTTGCAGAGCTGGAACCTCTTTCCATTGGGGGCTATATCCCATTGCACAAGGTGTACGAGTTTGAGCCCATACCCGAAGGGTTAACGCCCGAGCAGGAGAAGCTGATCATTGGCGGACAGGGCAACCATTGGGGAGAGTTTATCCCAACTACCGAGCATATGGAGTATATGGCATTCCCACGTATGGCCGCCATGGCCGAGGTGCTGTGGTCAACCAAAGAGAGTAGGGATTGGCCCGATTTTACCCGCCGAATGACACAGCAGTATGCCCGCTATGATAAGCTGGGGATAAACTATGCGCTTAGCGCATTTCAGGTGGGCGTTGAAACGGAGATTGATTCCGTTAACCGAGCGCTTGTGCTAACCCTTAGCACCGATGCCCAAGCCGATTTGCCGGGCGTGGAGATTCGTTATACCCTTGATGGAACCGAACCCACAAGCAAATCACCAATCTATACTGAACCCATAAGCATTCAATCCACATCAACGCTTAAGGCGGTAACCTTTAAGGATGGTAAGCCGCTGGGCAAGTCCAGAACCAACTACTACCACATGCATAAGGCTTTTGGTTCCAGGGTTGATTTCCTTTACCCATCACACATAAGGTATAATGGTAAAACGCCTCGCACATTAGTGGATGGTATTTTTGGAAGTAGCAGTCACCACGATGGGCACTGGAAAGGGTTTAGAGGCCATGATATGGTTGCCACCATTGAGCTGTTTGAACCCACGGATGTGGAGACCATATCGGTACATACATTACAGAATAAAACCTCTTGGCTTTTCTTTCCCTCCGAGGCAATCATTGAGGTGTCGTCCAACGGAACGGATTATACACAGGTGGGTTATGGTTTACCACCCGTTGACCCGCTGAAGGGAGGAAAGATTTTCCACACCTTTACCAATGATACACCTGCCAAGGATGTTAGCCATATCAGGGTAACCCTAAAAAATATCAAAACCTGCCCTAAAGGGCATATCGGTGAGGGTAATCCTGCCTTTGTTTTTGTAAGTGAGATTGTGGTGGAGTAGTGAATTCTGAATTTAGAGTTTAGAATTTAGAATGCAGAGTTGAGTTTAGATGTTGGCACCAATGATAAAAATTTTTAAATCATGAAAAAGACAGGATTACTACTAATCGGATTGGCAATTGCAATTTTGGCAAATGGTCAAACCCTAAAAATTCAAGGAGGAACGTCAATTTCCAAACTTGATTGGCAGCTTGAAGGAATAATCCTTGCCCCCTTATATACTGAAGCATTGATAGGTTATTCAATCTTTGCGGGATTGGATTATCTGGAAAATCAGTATTATAATTTATCTACCAGTGTTGGTATGATTAGGAGGGGAGGCAGAGGTGAGTTTGCGCAGGTTAACCCCCATGGAGAATTCACAGGTCAGATAATTACAGACAAATCGACTTTAGATTATTTGTCTATTAATACCATGATTGATTTGAAATACAGGATAAAAGAAATGGTCTCTCCATTTATAAGCTTTGGACCTCGATTGGATTATCTTGTGAACAGTAGCTGGCATTTTGATGACCTTAAAGAGATTGATGGATTAAAAAGAGCATCGTATGGATTAATACTTGGAGGAGGTTTAAAATATGACATTTCCGATTTTCAATTCGGGTTACGAGCAGATTACTATTTGGATTTTACCAAAGTGGCTGATTGGACGATTGAAAGTACTGGAATTAGTGGAGAAGTGAAAGTAAATACTTTTACAATCAATTTAATAATTGGATATAGGCTAAGATAATTGTTGGTGCCAACACATGTACTGGTTTCCCTCGTTGGATATGAACGGGCTTTTAAAACTCAACCGTTTCATATTGTCAAATGCTAAGGGAATGAGCAATGAAACACCGAAGGGGTGATATAGTAGTGGATATAATGCCACCCTTTCAGGGTTTTCGGGTAGGTTTAAGAGGGTTTTACAATAATGTCAGCCCTTCGGGCTTGGGAGTGTTAAGAGCATTTGGAGAATGCAATCCCGAAGGGATGGAATTATTATAGCAGAGAATGCAAGTGATGATTCAAACCCCGAAGGGGTGACATAATAATCTGAAATAAAAACTGTGAAAATATGTCTGGAACCTATTTCCAAATATACGTGCAGATAGTATTTGCAGTTCAAGGTAGAGAGAACCTTATACAAAAACCGTGGAGAGATGAACTGCATAAATATATTTCTGGAATCATTACCCAAAAAGGACACAAGTCTATCATTGTGAACGGGGTGTCAGACCATATCCATGCCTTTGTCGGATTAAAACCCGCAATGGCCATTTCGGACTTAGTTCGGGATATGAAAAACAATTCATCCAATTTTGTGAACAAAAAAGGTTTTGTCAGAGGAAAGTTTTCATGGCAATATGGTTATGGAGCATTTTCATATTCACACTCTCAAATTCAGCGGGTATATGAGTACATTTTAAATCAGGAAGAACACCATAAAAAGAAAACCTTTAAAGAGGAGTACTTAGAATTCCTTAAAGAGTATCAAATTGATTTTGAACCCAAGTATCTGTTTGACTGGATTGAATAATAAATTTATTGACTAATAATAGCGTCTAAACTTCTAAAATCTAATTTCAGCATGAAAAACAACAAAACTTTTCCCATTTTCTTGGCATTCCTAGCCATGGGCTTTGGTGATGTGGTGGGACCGCTTGTATCCCTTGTGAAAGAATCCTTTGAGGTGACCAACTTTGTGGCATCACTGATGACCACCAGCGGATTTATTATGTTTGGAATCCTATCCATTCCGTTGGGTGTATTTCAGGATAAAAAGGGTAAAAAATATGTGCTTTCCATGGGGCTTACCATCGCCCTTGTGGGTCTGTTAATTCCCATTCTGTTTGGCATGTACGGTGCACAACCTGCCATTGAGGGGCACTCATTCTCCAAACTCTATGCGCTGTTTGCCTCCATCTTCCTGCTGGGAGCAGGAGCAACCACCCTTCAGGTGGCGGGGAACCCAATTATGCGCGATGTATCCCCCGAAGGCAAATACTCCAGCAACCTTTCCTTGGCTCAGTCCATCAAGGCCATTGGCTCATCGCTGGGTTTCCTAATTCCTCCTGCGGTGGCATTGTGGTTTGGGCTGGATTGGACCATCCTCTTCCCAATGTTTGCCCTTATTCTGCTTGTAACTCTGCTATGGGTAAATGCCATAAAGATTGAGGAGCAGAAGGGTTCAGAGGTTAGCCCTGCATCGCTGGCATCCAGCATAAAGCTGTTGGGTAACCCATTTGTACTGGCCATGGTACTGGGTATTTTCCTATATGTGGGTGCCGAGGTCTCCATGAGCGCACAGATTCCCATCCTCATGGATAAGGTTTACGGTATTTCGGGCTTTGGGCTTTGGATGGCTTGGGGGCTGTTCTTCCTTCCCATTTTTATAGGTCGTTTGGTGGGTGCCTTTGTTCTGCGTAAAATGAAAGCGGGTAAGTTTTTGATGCTTAGCGTACTGCTTTCTGCTCTGGGTATGATTTTACTTTTCTTTGGAAGTAAGGCCATTGCCTTTAGCGGAATTGTGATGGTGGGCTTGGGCTTTGCCAATATCTTCCCTCTGATTTTTTCTATTACTGTGGACAGTATGCCCGAGCGTACCAATGAGCTGTCGGGTCTTATGGTTACTGCCATTGTGGGAGGTGCTATTATTCCGCCCATTACCGGTGCGGTGGCCGATATCTCCGTGCAGCTTGGATTTGTAGTTCCCGCAGTTTGTATCCTGTATATCTTAGTTCTTGCCTTTAGATTTGCCAAAAAATAGCTTTTAATATGGAATTGGATAAAAGAAAAGAGGTTGTGCTAACCCTTGATGCCGGGGGAACCAGCATGGTGTTTTCGGCCATTGAGGGCGGTAAAGAGATAGTGAAGCCCATAACTTTGCCCACCCATGCGCACGATTTGGAGCTGTGCTTAAGCAGTATTGTGGAGGGTTTTACACAAATTTCACGAGGGCTAAAAAAGAAACCCTCGGCCATCAGCTTTGCCTTTCCCGGTCCGGCCGATTATCCCAACGGTATTATTGGCGATTTGGGCAACCTGCCCGCCTTTAGGGGCGGTGTGGCTTTGGGACCCATGCTGGAGGATGTTTTTCAAATCCCTGTTTTTATTAATAATGATGGCGACCTGTTTGCCTATGGCGAAGCCATAGCAGGGCTTCTCCCCGAGGTGAATGGGCAGCTGGCAAAACGGGGGAATGCCCGTAGGTATCGCAATTTGTTGGGGGTAACCCTGGGTACCGGATTCGGTGCGGGTATTGTGCACAATGGGCAGCTGTACTTGGGCGATAGCTCGTCGGGTGCGGAGGTTTGGTTGGCGCACAGCGCCACTTTGCCCACCTATTTTGCCGAGGAGGGCATCAGCATCCGTGCGGTCCAGCGCGAGTTTGTTCGTATCACCGGAAAGGATGAGGATGCTCAGCTAAGTCCCAAGGATATTTTTGATATTGCCACAGGCACCAAATATGGCAACGTGGTAGCTGCCAAAGCAAGCTTTGAGCAGCTGGGCAAGGTGCTGGGTGATGTGCTGGCCAATGCGGTAACCCTGCTGGATTGTAATGTGGTGATTGGGGGCGGATTGGCCAATGCCTATCCGCTTTTTGTAGGGGCCATGATGGAGCAGCTAAACGGGAAATTGTCCTCCTTTGGCGGTGGAACGGTGGATAGGTTGGAGGTTAGAGCTTTTGATTTGGAAGACCCTGCCCAAAGCGATGAGTTTTACCAATCGAAGCAACGGATGGTTACCGTTCCTCAGTCGGGACGTGAGGTGGTGTATAATTTTGCTAAGCAGATGGGGGTTGGGCTATCCCGTTTAGGAACCAGCCGAGCGGTGGCCATTGGAGCCTATGCCTTTGCCGTTAATGCAATAGACAGTAAATAGAGTCGGTATGCGAATCCTCCCGTTTGTCCTTCTGTTCAGCGTTTTGGCATCGTGCAAAGCACCACAGCCGGAGCCCATGGTAAAGCGTCACGACCTATCGGCCCATTGGGTATTTAGGGATAAGGGTGAGGCGGAGTGGCACGCGGCGCGCGTGCCCGGTACGGTGCATACCGATTTGCGCGACAGCAAGCTGATTGAAGATCCCTATTTTGGGTGCAACGAGGAGCAACTGCAATGGGTTGGACAGCGTTCATGGATATATAAAACCACATTTAGTGTAGATTCTCCTCTGCTGATTAATAGGTTTATCCAGCTGGTTTTTGAGGGGCTGGATACCTATGCTCGGGTCTATTTGAATGGCGAAG
>CAZKPD010000151.1:0-6129 GCA_964554585.1 uncultured Rikenellaceae bacterium | reverse complement strand
TGATTGGGTATGGCCTGACCTAGAGAGCAATACAGAGTACAAAGCCATTGGCATAGCTAAAAATGCTCTAGGCGAATGGGGACCTGCTACAATTAAGGATTTCAAAACCCTAGGCGGAAACTCTGTAGATACCGAAACAATTAGCTCGCTAACGGTATACCCAAACCCCGGCAATGGTATTATCAATATCAATATGAACGGTGCAAACAACGCCAAAATCCAAGTATTGGATATGGCCGGAAGAGTAATGTACACTGACAGTTTAAACAGCTCAAACATTATCGTTGATATCAGTCATTTCAACAACGGCATTTACATCATTAGGGTTCAGAATGGTGGTCAGGTTTCTACGACCAAGTACGTTAAACAGTAAAGGTTAGTGATTCAGCCGATTTGGTTGGTATAACGGGTACACCATTATACCAACCATTTTGGCTGTTTGCTTTTTTTATATGCAACCAATTTATAAGATCAAATATTAACCTCTTAAAAAAACATCAGATGAATTTTAGTAAAAAACTATTAACCCTTTGGATTTTGCTTTCAATGGTTGCCGTTCAGCTGAACGCGCAGATTAGCGTTATACCCGCTAAGAGCATTAGCTCCCAAAAAGCAATAAAAGGGTTCTCCATTGCCCATGAGGCCGCTTATGACTTCCAACGTGATGTTGACGATTGGATTCATATTGGGACAAGCTCTGTATCTTGGGGATCGTATAACTATCCCATTGATATGTACTGGAACACATCGGTTACCCAAAACCTTTTCACTGCAAGCGAAATTAACCATGAGCCTTGCTCCATTGAGAAGCTGGTTTATAATTATAAAACCTGGGGAAACTATCCAGATGTGATTGAAACCGAGGATTTTAGAGTATGGCTAAGTAACACCGATAGAACTTCACTGGGTGAAGATGCTGAATACTGGATGCCCCTGTCTGATTTTACATTGGTTTACGAAGGAAGAATTACCCTTTACAGCGGACAAAACAAGCAATTTGTAGTTGAGCTGGACAATCCGTTTACCTACAACGGGGGTAACCTGTGTATAATGGTGGAGCATATCTATAGCGAAAACGTGTTTGAGAATCACTTTAATTTTGTAGCATCAAACAGCCCAAGCGGTACGGTGAGATCTAGGCTATACTCCAGCTGGGATAACCCCTTTAATTTTGAGCTAGCCACCAACGATCCCAGCCAAATTGGGATGAGCTTGGGCCATACTGCCGACGTAAGCCTTGGCATTAGCACATCAAGCGATGGCAGCCTAAGCGGAACAGTAACCAATGCCGATAATGCTGCCATACAAGGTGCTTTAGTTTCTATTGTTGGAACTGATCTAAAAGCTTATACCAACGCAACCGGTTACTACGAATTCCCATTTGTTCAAACCGGAACCCACTCTGTAAAATACTCTGCTTTTGGGTATGTAACCGATGTGGTAGAACTAGAAATAAATGACGCACTTGTGCATAATGTGACCATGCAGTACCTTCCTAAAGGTACCGTACAAGGTAGCGTGTTCGATAAGGACAATAATCCCATTGCCGATGCAAACATCAACATCAGTGGATATGCAGCATTTAGCGGTCAAACAAATTCCGCAGGTACGTTCAGCATACCCGATGTTTACTATGCCGAAGGCTATTCCGTAGCCGTATCAAAGCACGGGTATATCTCAGAGCATGCATCTCTTACTGTTGATGCTGCAACCGTTACCACCGATAACTTTGTATTGGCCGATAAGCTAGAAAACCCCTCCAAAGTGGATGCAGTAAAAAATAACACTTCTGTAGATATCTCTTGGCTATCGCCCCTTGAAAGAACGATTTACAGGCGCGATGGCGGGCAGCAAGCAATTCAGCTGGGCCACAACTACGCCGAAGAGTTGGCTGTATTCGGTCAGGTATTTACCGGACCCACAGAGCTTTACCAGATGAGCTGGTACACCACTGCCACAGACGTAACGCATGATTTTGTACATCTATTCGTTTTTGCGCTCAATCAGCAGGGCAATCCAACCAATACTATTCTTTTCGAAGAGGCAAATGCTCCAACCGTTGATGACCAGTGGTCAACCTACCGATTCCCAACTACCATTAGCGCTGAATACGGCTTTATGGTTGCCATTAGCTATCCCGGTCGTGTGGAGATTGGTATTGATGCCGGTCAAAACCCTGAATATCCATTTATGGAAGGGGTAAACTGGGTATCGGAAGACTACACTTCAGGTCAGTTTTCAACCCTTGAAAGCCTCGGCTTAGGTCAAATCCCCGGCAACTTTATGATTAGAGCCGAAGGATATTACACCGGTGATAAAAACGATCCCAAATCGCTAAATGCATACAAGGTTTATAGGCTCAAAGAAGGTCAAGAAGAGAATAGCATAGCATGGACATTGCTTGGCAATAATATCACTGCCAAAACCTATACCGACAATACCCTAAACACTGAGGAATCGGGTTGGTATCGCTATGCCATTACTGCCATATACTCAGGTAATGATGAATCAGAAGCAGGCTTCTCTAACCGTGTAGAGAATGGGCTGACCACAAAGGTTACTATGAATGTAACCACCAACACTCCCTCCGATGAGAGCATGGGTGCCCTGGTTAAGCTAATCAGCAGCAGCCTTGGCGAAACTTACACTGCTATAGTGAATAATGGTGTAGCTATTTTTGATAATATTTTCAAAAGCAGCTATAGGCTTGAGATCACCAAAGAAGGATTTAACGATTTGGTAGTAACCAACCTAGACCTTACCTCTGAAGAGACCTATACCCTCAGCTATGAGCTGATTGAAGCGCTTGATATGCCATTTAACTTGGAGGTAATCGTACAGAATGATAAATCTGCACTTTTCAGATGGAACCATACAGCTGCAATTTTTGAGAACTTTGAGAGCTGCACCAATTTTGATATCAACCCAAGCGGCGTTGTGGATTGGATTTACCACGATGTGGACGGCAAAAAAACTATTGGTATTGATAATTTTGAGTATGCCAATAAGAATGAGCCCCACGCATTCTTTATATTTAATCCCTCGGCAACACTGCCTCCAGTGGACTTAGACCTAAACCCAACCATTGCTCCTTATAGCGGATATAAATACCTGGCCAGCTTTGCGCCAAAATCGGGTTCAAACGACGACTATTTCGTTTCGCCCAAGGTATCATTTGGTGAGGAGTTTACCTTCCGCTTTATGGCAAAATCGTTCGACAGTAGTCCTGCCCTTAACAAAATTATGGTTGGTTACTCTACCGATGGTTTTGAACCCGAAGATTTTACTTGGATTACCCAACAAGCCGTTTCAGTTCCGAACAACGAATGGACACAATACGAATATACCATGAGCCAAGATGTACAATATGTTGCTATCCGCAACGTATCGGATGGGGGGTATATCCTTATGATTGATGATGTGGAGCTGTTTGCCGGTTCAAACTCGAAAGGACGAAGCCTAATCGACTATGAGATCTTCCTAAACGGAAGTTCTATGGGCAAAACCACCGATCGCACATTTAGCTTTAAAGCTGACGAGCTAATTCTGAATGAGACCAATATTGCCGGCGTAAAAGCATTGTACTCAACCGGACAAAGTGAGATGGCTACCATTCAGTTTTACTATGATGGCAACGTAAACGTTGACCAAAATGTATTGCAACCCGAAATTTTGGTTTACCCTAACCCATCCAACGGAAACTTTAACATTTCGCTTGATGGAAAGTATGAGGTTAAGGTAATCAGCATGACCGGTGTTGTGGTTTACCACAATACGGTTACCAATGAGGCTGCTATTAACCTTGAGGGATTAGCCAAAGGGATGTATATCGTTACTGCTCAGTCTGCCGATAGGATTGCACGCCAATCCATCATTATCAAATAGACAGTTAGGAATACGCAAAAAAGGCTCTCTGCAAAGAGGGCCTTTTTTTATGGGCTTAATTGTACTGATTCAGGAACTCTTGCAGGCTAAGATTGCTATTGGTGAGGTTGAGCTTTTTCCTTAATCGGGTTCGGGCCACCTCAATGCTCTTGGCATTCTGGTAGGTTAACGAAGCAATATCCTTTGAGGTCATATTCAGCTTTAGAAGTGCACAAAGGCGCTTTTCGCTAAGGGTTAAATCCGGGAAATCTTTTTCCAGCTGCTCATTAAACTGGGAGTAAACCTGCGAAAAATAGTAGTAGAACTGCTCCCACTGATCTTTCACCTTTTTAGATCTAATACTTCGGATAATTACGTCTAGCTCTGTTCGCTTATTCTTTGGGAGAGTAGCAGAAAACTCATGGAGTTGTTTGGTTGTAAAGTCGATAAGCTCGTTGGTTTCGGTTACTTTTAGCGCATTGCCCACAATCTCCAAGTTCCTAAGCTCTAAATCCTTTTTAACACCTATCACCTGTAGCTTCGCTTTCTCATTCTCAATGCGGTTAATCTTGGCCCGCTGCATAAACCTAAGTATTATCAGTACGCCTAAAAGGGTGATTGAGGTTAACACGAATATGATAATATAGAGCCTAAGGGTGCTTTTGCGCCGTTCGTTCATGGTAACCTCTTGCTGCTTTTGCCTTTCCAGCTCCATAAGGTTAAGCTGATGATCAAACATCAGCTTAAGCACCTCGCCCTTGGCCATATTATCGCGCAGGCTATCCGAGGCCATTTTATACATTTTGGCGTAGCCAAAAGCTTTCCGATAGTTTCCCTCACGCTCATAAATCTGCTGCAGATAGTCGGACGATGCGCTCATCTCACTGTAAAGGTCAAAGGTTTCCGATATCTCTAGGGTTCTCTCCAGGTAATACTTTGCCTTACCGTATTGGCCATCCCTAAAAAGGGTTTCTCCTATCAGAAAAAGCGTTCTCGACAAAACCAGCTGATCATCAAGGGAATGGCCAATGCGCAATGCTTTCTCAAAATGGAGCATGGCCTCATCCAACTCGTGCAGCTGTGCATGGATAAAACCGATATGATTATGGCAAATTAGGACCAACTCCGGGTATAATTCCGCATCGGGATGTGATAGTATATCATTGTAGTAGGTAATGGCCACATCGTATTTTTCCATCACCTTAAACACATCCCCAATATTTAGGTAGGCCACCAATATGCCGTAGGTATCATCCTTGGTTTTAAGGATCTCTACCGCTTTGCTGTAGTAATTATACGCCTCTTCGTATTCCCCCTCCATATAAAAAACGGCACCCAGGTTATTGTACTCCTTCTCCTTATCCAAATTCTCGGAGTAGCTAAGCGCCTGTAAAAAATAGTCCAACGCCTTATTGTTTAACCCTCTGGTTAAGAATATGGTTCCACCATTCAAATAGCACTCTCGCAGGGTAACCGAATCGTTTTTAAGCAGAGCATAGCTTATACATTGGTCGTAGCTGCTGATAGCTTCCTCAAACCGTTGGGTTTTATGGTACAGGCTGCCCAATAGCCGGAAGTTAAAAATAAGGCCCGCCATGCTCCCCTCTTTCCGTCCCAATTCTATAGCCTCAGTGGACAGCTGGATCGCCTCTTCAATATTATCGTTACGCTTTTCATAAGCCTTAAGGCTGAGCTCGCGCATCATGGGGTGGGATGACGAGTTTTGGAGAATGTTATGGTAGGTTTCAAGGCTATTCTGACCAAACACCGGCGAAAAAAACAGTATTGCGGCACAGAGGGAGAGCAGCAAATGCTTCAAGCTGCAAAAAACTATATGTTTGTTTATGTTTATCATTCTGTGCTTAGCGCAGTTTAACGATTAAATGCAGTCAGTAAAGTGGAAATAGCCTATCAAGGGGTATGCCCAGATTGTGACAAATTTAAACTAAATGATTTGAAAGTTCATAATGCAACAGAATTCCTAAGAAAACTTGCCCTGTAGAAACAGAGGTAGGAGTGATTATTCGCAAATGCGCAGATTTGCATACTTACAATAAGAAAACTGGTTTTACTTTTCTTGCCTTACCCCAAGCTAAGCGTAGAAAAAACACATGCTAATAGCAATAAAACATTTGGCTTAATCAAACCGGATAAACATCTGCTCAAAGTTCATAGTCATTTTATGGAACTGCCTAATTAAATCCTGCCCTATGTTGCCATAAGCGGTTTCGCTATCCTCTATTTTTTCTCTTAATAGCGGAATAT
>CAZKPD010000150.1:0-6136 GCA_964554585.1 uncultured Rikenellaceae bacterium | reverse complement strand
GTTTATCCGCAATAGTGGTGAAAAGGAGGATGATCCCAACTGGGTATGGTACACCCTGCTGGGCAACCCCACCAAGTATAACTCGGCCAGTAATATGGCCAAAACTGCCAATGGAGGCTACGTGGTGCAGGGCATTACCGAGGGCGTGGGTAACTATATCTGGTGGCTCGACGCCCAGGGCAACCTGCTATCCCAAAAAGAGTACCCCTTTATTGAGGCTTTTAACGGCTTCGCCCTTATGGAGAACGGCTACTCGGTTTGTGGGTATAGAACAGAAAATTCCGGTAGATATCTAATGCTACTCGACCCCCAAGGCGATACGGTTAAAACTGAACAAACCTACCTCAACACATCGATTGATAGGATGATTCCAAATGCTTTGGGTGGGGTAAATCTTAATGTGAAGTATCGGCAAGGATCAACATTCATTTGCCATTTTCTTGAACAATACGATGAGAGTCTAAGTAAACAGTGGCAGCTTCGTTTTAACTTTATTGAAAAATATGTTGCTACTGGTATGGGACTGTTACTTGTTGGAAGGCGAACAGCAACCACTTGGCTTTACCATATATCGTATCAGGGGGAAATACTCGATTCATTGACCAACATATTCCCAGGCTATAGCAATGGCTTGGCGCAGCTCTTCAACGCCCATAACGGCAGGGTGGGGGCCATAAACAACGCCCCCGACCAGCCCAAGGGACGGTTGGGCTTTGCGCTGCTCACCGCCCAGGGCGAGGTGCTGATGTACCAGGACAGCAGCATCTGGGCGCAAAATGGGGGAGGCACAGGTGGCGGGGTATGGAGGGTACAAGCCAGTCCCGATGGGGGTTACTTCGCCCCCATGACCGTTGAAAACAGCTTCATCTTTCCGGATCAACCCACCTACCTCTGCGTATTCAAGCTCACGGCTCGGGGCAAGTACGTGGCCGATACCGGTTGGGATCTGATGTGGCAAGACCACTACTCCTTCGCAGGGGCAGCCGTTTCCGACAGCGGTGGGCTGGTGATATGCACCAACATTGATCTCGACCTCAATGGCAGGGAGGAGATCTTTGTGGGCGAGCTGCGGTTCAACCCTGAGCTACCCGGTGTGGTCACCTTTCCCGGGGTAAAGCCCCTGAACGCCTACCCCAACCCTACGGGCGAGCAGCTGGTGGTGGAGCTACCCCCGTTGCCCAACGGGCAGCTAACTGTTACGAATATGGACGGAAAAAGAATGGTCGCACAGGAGATATCCCAGCCCCAAATTATCCGGATTAACACCTCCTCTTGGGTAAAGGGGAGCTATATTGTAACCTATCGCACCGGTAAGGGGGTATTCTCAACGATTGTTGTAAAGAACTAAAAAAAGAATAAAAATGAAAAAAGTACTCCTACTTCTACTATCAATGCAAACATTGCTGTTGCCCATTTTTGGGCAGAATATAACGGGGCAATGGAATGGTGTATTGAAAGTGCCCGGTGGCCAGCTACGGGTTGTGTTTAACATTAGCGAAACGCAGAACGGATTAAGCTCAACCATGGACAGCCCCGACCAAGGGGCAACAGGAATTCCTACCACCACTACCAGCTTTGAGCACTCCATACTGAAAATTACCATTGCAGCGGCCAATATAGAATACGAAGGCACTTTAGGAGAAGACAATACCATTGTTGGGACATTTAGGCAAAGCGGGCACAGTTTTCCTTTGGATCTGTCAAAAGGGATAGTAGAGAAAGAGAAAATGAATAGGCCACAGGAACCCCAAAAACCGTATCCTTACCATTCCGAAGAGCTGTTTTTTGAGAATAGCAAGGCCAATATCAGGTTGGCCGGTACTTTGACATTGCCCCAAAAGTATGGAATTTTTCCGGCTGTAATCCTAATCAGTGGGAGCGGTCCGCAGAATAGGGATGAGGAACTATTGGGGCATAAGCCTTTTTTGGTGATATCCGATTTTTTAACCAAAAACGGCATCGCTGTTTTGCGCTTCGATGATCGGGGAACGGCGCTATCCGAAGGAAATTTTAAGGAGGCCACCTCTGCCGATTTTGCAACGGATGTGGAGAGTGCAATTGCCTATCTGAAAACCCGAAAAGAGATTGATAAAAAGAGGATTGGATTAATTGGTCATAGCGAAGGGGGGATTATTGCCCCAATGGTTGCTAGCGGTTCAAGTGATGTGGCATTTATTGTGCTATTGGCCGGTACGGGTATCCCGGGCGACGAATTGCTGTTGGCACAGCAAAAGCTTATCGGAAAAGCCTCAGGCATTAGCGATGCGGATGTAGAGAGAAATGAGCTCATCAACAGGAAAGCGTTTGATATTGTAAAAGCGTCAAGCAGTCATGAGCAGCTTATAACCGATTTGACCCGCTATATTGAACAGGAATTAAAAGCTAATCCGCTTGATGAAAATCCGGGAGGGATGAGCGATGAGGAGTTTGTTAATTTTCAGGTAAGTCAAGTTATATCCCCTTGGATGCTTTACTTTATTAGGCACAACCCTGCGTTAACCTTAGCAAAAGTGAAATGCCCTGTTTTGGCTCTAAATGGGGAAAAGGATTTGCAGGTGCCGTCAAAAATCAATTTGGAGGCCATTAAAAGCGCGTTGGAAAAAGGGGGAAATAAACAGGTAACAACCATCGAATTCCCAAGCTTAAATCACCTTTTTCAGGAATGTGAAACGGGGCTACCCAATGAGTATATGCTTATTGAACAGACATTTTCACCGGTAGCCTTGGCAGAACTGTTGAAATGGATAAAGGTACAGACCAAGTAGAACCCTTCTGTTTGTAGCGTATTAGCTAAAGCAAATCCTTCCGTAGCTGTTGGGGGTCAACGGGCGAAAGGTAGCCAAGGGGTATGTCGAATACGGTGCGGCAGCCTACTTGGCCCTCATGGGCCAAACGAGCCACTGCACGGGCATAAGCAACCAGCACTCCCGAGGTGAACTCGGGGTTGCTGCCCAGCTCTAACGAGTATTCCATATGTTGCCGAGTACCGTTACCGCTTTCGCCTGTTCTAATCACCTTCCCGCCATGGGGCATGGAGCCATGCTCGCGCTTAAGCGTTTCCTCGTCAATAAAATGAACGGTGGTGTGGTAGCCCTCAAAGTAGTTGGGCATTTCCTTTATTAAGGTTTCAATCTCAGAGGTGTTCGCATCTTCATGCGGTACCACGTAGCAAACCCTACTATGCTTCTCAAAAGTGGTTAGGTTATGCCCCTCACCTTGTCGCACTTTTTCCAGGGCATCATCTTTTGGAATGGTGTACTGCACCCCATTTTTCACCCCTGGTATTCTCCTAATGGCATCGCTATGTCCTTGGCTAATCCCCTTGCCCCAAAACGTGTGGGTTTGTCCCTTTGGGATAACCGAAAGGCCCAGTAACCTGAGCAAGGAGAACAGGCCGGGATCCCATCCGGTGGAGATAAGCGACAGGGTTCCATAAGTACGGTTCACGGCATTAACCTTTTGATAGTATTGAGGAATAGCTGCATGGTTGTCGTATCTGTCCACCGTGTTAAAGTGGGTGGCTATGCTTTCGATTTGCTCGGGCAAATCGTGTGCAGACCCCCCACAGAGGATAACCACATCCAGCTTTCCCTTAAATTGCATTAGGGCATCCATGCCATAAACCGGATGGTTTGCAACAATATCCTTAGGATTTCGGCGGGTGAATATGGCCACAAGTTCCATATCGTTATTTTGGCCTATGGCCAATGCCACCCCTTTGCCAAGGTTTCCATATCCCACTATGCCCAAACGGATTTTACTCATGGTTTCAGCGTTAAACTGTATAAGGTGTTACATTAATCAGCTGGCAATGGAGCAGTTTCTACCATTTTGTCGCTAACGCCAGCTTGTACATATCGTTGCCTTGGCAATCCACCGCAACCACCACGGGTAAATCTTTCACCTCTAAGCGACGAATGGCTTCGGTTCCCAGCTCTTCAAAGGCAATAATCTCGGCGCTTATCACGCATTTGGCCATAAGCGCAGCAGCTCCACCAATGGCAGCAAAGTACACCCCGGTGTGCTTTTTCATGGTTTCCACCACTGTATTGTTTCGCGTTCCTTTGCCAATCATCACCTTTAGCCCATGCTCAATAAGGGTGGGAGAGTAGGCATCCATACGGCCACTGGTGGTTGGACCAATGGATCCAATGGGCTTTCCGGGTTTGGCAGGTGCAGGGCCTGCATAGTAAACCGCTTGACCCTCAAAATCGAAGGGCATGGGCTCGCCCCGTTCTAACATCTCCACCAGCCGTTTGTGTGCAGCATCGCGAGCGGTGTATATGGTTCCCGAGATGTATAGCATATCGCCAGCCTTAAAGGTGCGAATTGCCTCATCGGTAAAGGGGGTATTGATGCGTTTTCGTTCCATTTGCTCGTAAGATTAAAGTGAACCCTCCGCATGGCGGGTGGCATGACAGCCTATATTAACAGAAACGGGTAACCCGGCAATATGCGTGGCATAGGTTAGCACATGTACTGCCAACGCAGTGGTGATACCGCCAAATCCGGCGGGGCCAATGCCCAGCGCATTGATCTTCTCAAGCAGTTCAGCCTCCAGCTGCGCTAAGAAAGGGTCCGGATTGGGTTCATCCAAAGGACGCAGCAGCGCCTTTTTGCTGAGATAGGCTGCTTTTTCCATGGTTCCGCCCACGCCAACTCCAACAATGATGGGAGGACAGGGATTGCCACCCGCCTCAATAATGGTATCTAGCACAAAGCGTTTTACCCCTTCGATCCCCTGGCTTGGTGTGAGCATCTTTAGCGCACTCTTATTCTCGCTACCAAACCCTTTGGGCGAAACGGTGATATGGAACGTATCCTCATCGTCCACCAGCTCGTAGTGGATAATGGCCGGGGTGTTATCCTTTGTGTTTATGCGGTCAAATGGGTTATTGACTACCGATTTGCGCAGGAATCCCTTTTCATAACCTTGCCGAACCCCCTGATTGATGGCATCCTCAATGAATCCGCCAACAATTTGAACGTTTTGCCCCATGCGAACAAACACTACGGTCATGCCCGTATCTTGGCACATGGGCGAAAACTCTTTGCGGGCAATTTGGGCATTCTCAATAAGGGTAGAGAGAATCTCTTTGGCCAATGGCGAGGTCTCTTTCTCAAGGCTGCTCTTAAATTTATCCTCAATGTCTTTGGTCAGCACATTGCATGCCTCCATGGAGAGCCGCTCCACTAGGGCAACTATATCCTCAGTCTTTACTCGTTTCATCTAGGGTTTTTCTTGTTAAGAAATACTTGGTATTTCGATTTCTCAAATCTCCTATCTCTTCATCGTCAACCAAACCGATAAGGCAGTAGGTATTGGTTGCAGGATCATGTATAAACTCTTTTACTAACGTGAAATTTTTGATGTCAGAAGTGTTTTTTACATGAAAGCGTGACCCATCGCAAGGGATAATCTTATCGCCCAGCTTTATATGATTCTCATCATAATATGAGATATCAAGGTTTTGAGCTATCCCTTTTTCAATTAGTTCGGCTAGGTAGTTTAGGTCGATATTCGGTTTTTTATAAAACTTGACTAAAAAACCATTACGGATATCGGAAAAAAAGTATTCCTCTTCTTTTACATCAAACACATCATGAAGAATAGTCATGGTTACCTCTTCGGCCGAGTGGGCCATTTTTCGATATTTTAGCGATTGATGCACAATTTGGTACACGCTTTCGGGGTGAGGCCCAAAAAGGCTGGGGCGGGTAACAATAATCTCCTCACCAATCCCTACAATCAGGTCAGCATTGCGACCCAGCTGCGGATAGAGCAGATTGAAATGCTCGATAACTACTCGACGATTGCGCGAAAGCAGATTATTGACATAATCTACCACTTCGTACATTTGGGTAAAAGCCATCTGGAAACGCATATCCAGATGAAAGGTTGTGGCGTCTTCTACTTCCAAAAGGGAATTTCGCACCTGCATTATTTTTCGGGGGTTGACAATATCGTCATCATTGGACAGCTGTAAACCAGGGAACATTCCCTTAATCAATGAGGATTTCCCGGCTCCGGCATCTCCCACAATACCGATTAGTCGATCGTCGAAGGTGATATGCCTATGAGCTATTTGCTCGCCCAAAAACATAAGTCGCTCTTTGCTTCTAGGAGCATAGTACT
>CAZKPD010000149.1:2372-6137 GCA_964554585.1 uncultured Rikenellaceae bacterium | reverse complement strand
AAAACCATAAAGAGCTGGGAATATCCCAGAATTCTTAGATACTTCCCACCCTCAAATATTGCGTTAGGTTCAGGAATAAACCATCCAAAAATCTGCTCTCCAAATAGTACAAAGGCCAGCGAAGCAGCCAAGCCAATGGGTAACGATATACTTAGGGTGCGATAGTACCCTAAGCGAATTCTGCCATAGTTTTTAGCTCCATAATTTTGCCCCACAAATGAGGCCAAGGCCGTTGACAATCCTGATGCCGTCATCCATGATACGGCCTCAATTTGTGAGCCTACACTCTGCACAGCCACACCAATGGGCCCCCACCCTGCTGCAATTCGCGCCAAAATCATCCCAAAAATGGCAAAAAGTCCACTCTGTGCAGATACGGGCAACCCAATCTTAACAATACGTTTTACATGCTCCAAGCTTAGCTTAAATTGGTGTAGCAAATGCTGGAATGGAGAACTTTTGGAATGCACATAAAATAAGAAAACAATAGTAACCACTGCTTGGGCTATAACTGTGGCATAGGCTGCTCCACGAACTTCTAAACGGGGGAAAGGGCCAATGCCATAGATAAGAAGCGGATCAAGTACAATATTTAGTGCCAATCCTAGAGCATTTGCAATAAACGGAATGCGCGATAACCCTCTGCCATTATACATACCCGAATAGGTGGGATTGAGAAAGGTAAAAAGCATTCCAAAGGCAATGATCTGCAGATAGGCTCTCATATCATTATTCACCTCTTGAGAGGAGAGATTAAAAAAGGATACCAGATGTTTGCTAAAGGCTAGTATAGAAGCCCCATAAAGCAATCCCAATAGGATAGCCAAAATTAGCGCATGGCTAGCATAGCTATGAGCACTATCCTCCTTTTTAGCACCCAAACTCTGGGCAATAGTTACCTCTGCTCCCACTTTGGTGGTATAAACAATTGCATTGGCCAACCATAAAAAGAAGCCTGCTGCCCCAACAGCTGCTGCCGCATTACTTCCTACCCTACCAATCCACAGCATATCGGTCATATTATATGCCATATGGATAAATGCTGTACCCATTATGGGCAGCGCCATCCGAACAATATGACCTACAATATGGCCTTGCGTAAAATCTTTAGTCGGTTTCAAGAGCAGCTAATATGAATGAGGAACAAATATACAAAGGGTTATCACAAATTTGCCAAGATAAATACCCATTAGACCCTTTAATTATCTTTTGTTAATTGCCGCTTATTCTTATTAAAGATAATTTATATACAAATGATCCTCAGCCACATACCAACATCAATTACAATTTACTTCACAAAAGAATTTACCCATCACCCGTATAGTATTTTAAAAAGTTGTATATTGCGGAAGCATAATAGATAAGAATTATGCTTGGTTTTTTAGACTTTTTGGTTGAACTACACATGTGTTTTGGGGAAAGGAGGCAAATGGTTGCCTCCTTTTTTATTTGGATTAGCTGAACTAATACAACCCATCAGTTTTCAATACAAAAAGAGCAGGCAACCGTAGCTACCTGCTCTTTAGAAACTAAACCATTATACTACTGAAAACTAAATATCTTGTTTAGCGGAACAATTTCTACAGTACCGATTTTTTTGCTAAGCTCATTAAAATTCATGGCCTTCTCGTTACCTAAAATAACATAGGTTTTGGTATTATTCTGAACGTACTTCTCATTGAATGCAATTACATCTTCCAACGACATACCCGGTAAGGTTTCCCAATAGTACCTCCGGATATCACCGGGGTAACCCATGCGCTGAGAGCGCAAATAATCGAATATAACGTTCATTTTGGTAATCCGACTGTTACGAATGCCGTTCAAAGCAGACTCCTTGGCCAATGTAAAGGCTTTGTCAGATTCAGGCATCTCATTGTACAGTTCGTCAAACGCGGTTAACGCCTCTATTACCTTATCATTTTGAGTTCCAATAAATCCAACGTTCATAAAGGGTTCATCGGGCTTGCTGGGAGCGCGGTAGGTAGAGTATGCCGTATAGGCTAATCCTCTCTTTTCGCGAAGCTCTTGGAAAACAATGGCGCTCATACCCGACCCAAAATAGTTGTTATACATATTTATTTGGGGCAGGAGGTCGTAGTCGTAGCTTACCCCACGGCTTATGAGCTGAACATTAGCCTGATTAGCCTCATAGTGAGAGAAAACCACCCTGTTTTGAGGTGTTTCCAGCTTTGTAAACTCATTCACATTAGGTACCTCGGCAAATTGTTGAGGTACTGTATGAATGGCTTCTACCATGGCTTTCAATTCCTGTGGCGATGAGGGGCCATAGTAAAGAACTTTATGCGGGTAGTTGAACAGGTTAGTAACCTTACCAATCAGCTGGTTGGAGGATACGCTCAAAAGTTGCTTATTTGAGGGCTTATTATTAAACGGGTTATTCGGTCCATAGGTGGCATAATCAACCAAACCCGAAAATACGGTTCGCTGACGCTGCATGGAGTTCTGACGATAACGAATCTCATTCTGAATATAGCTGGTTAATGCCCCTTCATTAGGTTGGCAATCGGTCATAAGCGATTCTAAAAGTTTAACGGCAGCCTCCTGATTGTCGCTCAAACCGCTCACATAAATGTAGGTTTCGTCACTAGAAGAGTATACGTTAAAGCTGCAAGCCAACTTATAAAACTCTTGCTTTATCTGCTCGGCGGTATAGTTTGATGTTCCAAGGAACTCCAAATAGTCAGAAGCGATATTGAGCCAATTGTCATTATCGGTTCCAAAGGGGAAATAGTAGTAAAAAGTAAAGGTTTGATTCTCTACATTCTCCTTATGTAAAATCTCCAAATCGCCAGCAAATACCTTATTCAAATCCTTCTCATAGTCAAGGAATACAGGCTCAATCTCTACCACTTTTCTCTCTTTAAAAGAGGTTAGAAACTCCGATTCCACATCCCTATTGATATGTATAGGCGTAATGGCAGGTTTATCAACTAGCTCCACTTCGGGCTTGCCCTGACGCTTGTAAACCACAGCATAGTTATTGTTCAAATGCTCATTGGCAAAAGCGATCAACTCATCTTTAGTAATTTTACCCAGCTCATCAATATAGCCCACTGCATCCTTCCACTCGATTCGGTTGATAAAGGTGTTGGACATCATAAATGCACGACCCGAATTATTTTCAAGTCTACGCATCTCATTCAATTTCAAATTATTGATAGTAGCATCAATCATCCAATCCGGAAATTCGCCCTTCTTAAGCAGCTCAACCTGCTCAAGCAGAATATCCTTAACCTCTTCGAGGGTTTGGTTAGATTTATTGGTTCCATACAAGTTTAGCGTAGTGTAATCGGCCAACTTTGAAGCGTAGGCGCTAGCCCCAAGAGTTCTTTGCTGCAGATTAACATTCAGGTCAATTAAACCGGTTGACCTATTGGAGAGCATCATGCTTACCATATCGGCCATCATGGCCTCATGGCTAGCAGCTCCGGGAAAGCGAAAACCGATGCTCACTTGCTCCGACTCAAGGCCAATTACATCAGCCACCAGGGGTTCTTTAATCTCTTTTTCGGGCTCATAAGTAAATTCGGGCAGCTCTCTTTTTTCCATCTGTCCAAAGTGCTTATCGATAATACGGATAGCCTCATCGGGATTAAAATCGCCCGAAAGGATAATAGCCATATTATTGGGCACGTAGTACTCCTTAAAGAAGTTCTTAATGTTGATGATGGATGGGTTCTTAAGATGCTCTGCCTCACCCAGTGTAGTCTGTTGCCCATAAGGGTGGTTGGCGTACAGCAG
>CAZKPD010000149.1:0-2362 GCA_964554585.1 uncultured Rikenellaceae bacterium | reverse complement strand
CGCTCATAGGCTTTACGGCTATCCTGTGTTAGGGACATATTCTTCTCCTCATAAACGGTTTCCAACTCGGTGTGGAAAAGCCTGATGGTTGCATCGGTAAACCGATCGGCCTGAACAAACGCCCAGTTCTCAAGCTGATTACTGGGGATGTTCTCAATGTACATGGTAAAGTCGTTTGAGGTAGCCGCATTGGTTCCTTTGGAGCCAATGGCTCCCATTAGCTTGTCATATTCATTGGGAATAGCCACTTTTGAGGCTTCAAACGAAACGCTGTCAATCTGCTTGTAAATCTCGGCCCTAATTGCAGGATCGGACTCATTACGATAAATCTCAAACAGCTCCTCAATCCTGTCGAGCATGGGTTTTTCTTTCGCCCAATCAAGGGTTCCAAAGCTGCTAGTGCCTTTAAACATTAAATGCTCAAAGTAGTGAGCCAAACCGGTAGTCTCAGAGGGGTCATTCTTACTGCCCACCCTAACCGAAATAAGGGTTTGGATACGAGGCTCCTCTTTGTATACGCTCATGTAAACTTTTAACCCATTATCAAGGGTGTAAATCCTGACATTCATTGGGTCATTGGGAACAGTTTCATAGCTGTACTTCTGACACGATAATAGTAAACCGGCCAGTAGGGGAAACAAAAGAAACAGAGATTTTAACTTTCTCATTTTTGTGAATTTTAGGTTAATTTTCAAGTGTGTAGTAGGATATATTAAAGGAATCTGCCGCTTGGTAAATATATGAGTCACATTTTCTTACTATTTGATATGACCAACTTAAAGTGGATAGGTTTAAAAAACGGTCCAATTTTATAAGCGGCAAATGCTTCTTTATAAAAAACGATGATACTGAGTGGGTTATTAATATCAGGATTTGACAGTTCGAGTTGCATCAACATTGAGAGTTACACCGCTACTATTCAATAAAACTACCCATTCCCCCAGTAAGCGCTTTTATCTCAATAGCGGCTGTTTGTGCCGTCATCTGTGCCGAAATAAGCCGTGTTTGAGCATCTAACAGCTTGTTTTGGCTCTCTCTAAGCTCAATGTCAGAAATGGCTCCCAGACGATATTTCTCCCAGGATGTGTCCGCATTTCTCTGGGCTAGCTTAAGCGATTCCTCCTCAACATACACCAACTCAATAGACTGATTAAGATTATTGACCAGTTGAAAAATGCGACTCTCTACGGCTAAAGCTAACTCCTCTTCGCGAATCTGCTGATTCTCTGCATAGAGAGAGATGTTCTTAATCCTTCGCTTAGCATTAAACCCATTGAACAGCGTAAATGATGCGCCTATACCCACTGTGGGTCCCTGCATTCTGCTTAGCGTCTGATTTTGCGAATGGGGTGTACCCGTTTGCGCGAAATTATAAGCACCGCTTAGGTTGATGCTTGGGTAAAGGGCTGCTTTGGCCTCGTTCACTTCCAATGACATGACCCTGGATTGAAGTCGGGCCATCATTAAGTTGGTATTTTGATCTTGGGCCAAACGAAACACATCCTCTACCAGCACTACTCCCGGCACTGGAATAGTGCTATGCACCCTAAAAGGAGTATTAGACTGCCGTGACAGCAAACGGTTAAGCTCAACCTTAAGGTTAACCACATGGTTTGACTGCTGCAGGAATCGGGCACTATCGGAACGGTAATCCACCTCCGACTGGAGTTCCTGCAGTTCGTACCCCACGCCGATATTTGATTTTTCGCGAGCAATAATCAGCCTTTCTCGCGAAAGGGCCATCTGATCTTGATACGATTTACACAGGTTTTCATTGTACACTATGCTATAAAAAGTGTGCACAATCTGGGAAATGGTATTCTCTACAGCTAATCGCAGCTCAAGGTTGCTAAACTCCTCAAGCGTTTCCAACTTTTCTTTTCGGATAAACATGCCAAACCCATCAAATACGGTCCACCCCAGCTGAACCCCTGCGCTTAGCGTATGGGTTGGGTAACCATTGTCTGACGAGGTATCCCCATCATTATATTTAAAATAACGGTTTTGAAAACTGCTATTGTGGTTAACGGCAGTGCCAACCTGAGGCAAAAACCCTGCATTGCCCAGTGCATTGTTATTCTGTGCAATAAGCGTTTCATTTTTGGCAATCCGTATGGCATAGCTGTTATCGAGCCCAATGGTAATTGCCTCCTCAAGGGTCAAAATATCTTGTGCTTGGTTTACACAAGGCAAAAAGAACAGTAAAGAAAGGGATGGGAACGTAAGTGAAAATATTTGATTTGAGCGTTACAATAGCAAATTACGGTTATGACCCTAGATCACCAGAGGTCATATACTACAATCATCAAGATAATATTAGATATTATGCGTACAAGCTGCCGAGTGATTATATAGGTTATGA
>CAZKPD010000148.1:0-6283 GCA_964554585.1 uncultured Rikenellaceae bacterium | reverse complement strand
TTGCGGCCGCACGCTATTTAGCCTCAACTCCACGCTCCAAGAGGTAAAACAGCAGCTGGCTCATCTTAAAGGATTAAAAATTGCGGTAATGGGCTGCATAGTGAACGGCCCCGGCGAAATGGCCGATGCCGATTACGGATATGTGGGCTCAGGACCGGGCAAAGTAACCCTCTATTGTCGAAAAGAGGTGGTAAAAAAGAACATTCCCCAAGAGCATGCTGTTGATGAGCTGATAGCCATTATCAAAGAGCATGGCGACTGGGTGGATCCTCTGTAATTGAATGGGATAAAATAAGTTTATTCCCGCAGCGTTTTGTTTTTTTTGCAATAGGCACTATCTTCGTTTGTTGGGACACAAATTTGGCGAACACCATATGGCACGTATTCTGGTAGTTGACGACGATTCGAGTTTTTGCATTATGCTCAAAACCTTTCTTTCCAAGAAAGGGCATAATGTGGATGAGGCATTCTCCAAGAATGAGGCACTTAAGAAGTTTGAGGCTTCGGAGTATGAAATTATCCTTACCGACTACCGCCTACCCGATGGATCGGGGATGGATATTCTCACCCGCGTAAAAGAGCTTAAGCCCCATACGGGCGTGATTATCATGACCGGCTATGCCGATATCCGCATGGCGGTTAAAATGGTTAAACTGGGAGCTTTCGACTATGTAGCAAAGCCCATTAATCCCGATGAGATTCTGTTGGCCATCCAAAACTTGCTGGAGCAGAAGGAGATCCCTGAGAAGGCTCCAATAAAAACCTCAAAAAGCCAAAGTAAATCAGAACCTACCTATATACAAGGCGATAGCGATAATGCCGTTGAGGTTAAAGGGTATATCGAACTGGTAGCACCTACTAACCTATCGGTTATTATTCAGGGTGATAGCGGTACAGGCAAAGAGTACGTAGCCCGGAAAATTCACCAGATGAGCCAGCGTAAATCAAACCCGTTTGTGGCGGTTGACTGCGGAGCGCTATCTAAGGACTTGGCGCTGAGCGAATTTTTCGGTCACCTCAAAGGCTCTTTCACCGGAGCAATCTCCGATAAAACCGGACATTTTGAAACCGCCAACGGCGGTACCCTCTTTTTGGATGAGATTGGCAACCTTACCTACGATACCCAAATCAATCTGCTTAGAGCCATACAGGAGCGTCGCATTAAGCCCATTGGCAGCAATCGGGAGGTAAAGGTTGATGTGCGCATTATTGTAGCCACCAACGACGACCTACAACAGGCTGTGTCGCAAGGAAAATTTCGCGAAGACCTGTTCCACCGCCTCAACGAGTTTACCGTGCATGTGGCACCTCTGCCAGAGCGCATTGAGGATTTGCCACAATTTGCAGATTTCTTTTTGCTTCAGGCCAATACAGAGCTGGGCAAGCATATCAACGGGTTTAGCTCTGATGTGATGGATGTGTTTAATCAGTACCAATGGCCCGGAAATATTCGCGAGCTACGCAACGTAATTCGCAGGGCGGTGCTGGTGGAGCAAGGGAAAACCATAGGTACCAAAAGTTTACCCCCCGAAATAATAACGGGCAAGCATCGGAGCACCAACTTGAGCCAAGGTGCTATTAAGCCGGAAAATCTGAAAGATTTGAAAGAGGTAGCCGAAAAGGAGATGATTCTGTCCACCCTTGAAAAGGTACGATTTAATAAGAGTAAAGCTGCCACCCTGCTTAATATCGACCGCAAAACGCTTTACAACAAGATAAAGCAGTACGGATTGGATTTTTAACTTTCATCCCTTTCGGGTGTTATTTGTATTGACAATTAAACCTTTTATAAACCGACTCATCCTAGTACCCGAACAGACCGTTTAACTGCATCTTAAACCAATGTATAAAATCGCCCGCCATATTGCCACCCTACTTTCACTACTCGTTCTGAGCGGGATTGTGCTTCATGGTGCGGTTCCGCACCATCATCATTACCATAAGGATGAGGTGCATGTGTGCTGCAATACCCATGAGCATGATGACGATTCGCATGATGATGCTCAACCATGCAATTTGCTGTCAAGCATCTACCTAGAAAACCTTAGACCCGAAATTCAGATTTTCTCTAAAACACTCAATATCGATTATACAGTCAGCTTCTCCATTTCTCCATCTGCAACTAGCTACAATTTAAGGGAAATGGTTAGCTACCCTGCTTTTGTGCCGATAGAAAAACTCCATGGGATAATTCTCACCCATTCGCTCCCTCACAGGGCACCTCCCGCTTTAAGCTAATTGGTTTTATATACTAATCCACATCCCTTCTGTCGGGATTAACCCATTTTCTTTAGAACTGATATAAAGGCTTGCCCTTTATATATTTATAGTATAGAATTTCCTCTATTCTATTACTAAGCGAGATTAAAAACAATAAAAAATATCCAATGAAACGAATCGCATTTTTTACTCTGTTAGTTTACACATTGGCTGCCTGCCATAATGAGCAGGGGCATGAGCTGTTAGGCTGCGGACACGACCATAGTCACGACACCAAACATAGCCATAGTCACAGTCATGATCACGATCACGACCACGACCACAACCATGACCACAACCATGACCACGAGCTTTATGGTGTAATTCATCTGCACCAAATCGCCTTTGGCGATGTGATCAAGGCCGGAGGCGAAATTCTTCCTGCCCAGGGCGACGAACAGGTAATCGTTGCCAACCATGATGGGCTGGTTTTCTTCGGAAAAATTGGTATGCAGCAAGGCGTGCCCGTATCGGCCAACCAGCAGCTAATGACCATTAAATCGGGAGGATTGGTGCACGACAACCTAGAGGTGGGCTACCTTGAAGCCAAAGCTCAAGCAGAAAAGGCTAAGGCCGATTTTGATAGGGCATCCAACCTGATGGCTGATACCATTATCTCCGAGAGCCAGTTCTTAGATGCAAAGCTTAACTATGAAAAAAGTCGGCTTGCCTACGAAAATATTAAAAAGAACTACCAAGAGGGCGGTCAAAAGGTGTCTGCTCCGGTAAATGGCTTTGTAAAAGCCATTCATGTTACCGAGGGTGAATTTGTGCAAACGGGTCAACCCCTGGCAACCATATCGCAAAACAGACGCTTGGTAATTAAGGCCGAAGTTCCACAGGATATGCTACCCAAACTTCCCAGTCTCCGCTCTGCCAATTTCATCACCCCCTACGACGGAAAACTCTACTCCACTACCGAGTTGAACGGTACGCTCATCTCATGGGGAAAATCAACCTATCAGGGCAGCTTCTATATCCCTATCTTTTTTGAGGTGGATAATCGCGATGGCCTTTTCCCGGGAACATACATAGAGGTTTACCTTAAAGCTGCCTCGGGGGCGCAATCCATTGCCATTCCGCAATCGGCTTTGCTGGAGGAGTATGGCAGCCACTATGTGTATGTGGATAATCATGACGGTTTTGAAAAACGGTATGTGACCATTGACGGTACTGACGGGAATTTGGTACGGATTACCCAAGGGCTTAAAGCGGGCGAGCATATTGCCACAAAGAATGTTTCGAGGATTAAGCTCTCGCAAATGTCGGGTCAGCTGCCCGAGCATGCACATGTTCACTAGTCCGTTATCATTTTAAATTAAAAGATTTTGAAAAATCTCATCACTTTCAAGGCATGGGATTAACAACTTCAAAACAAGAAAACAATGCTAAACAGAATCATATCCTATTCCCTCAATAGCCGTTTGCTGGTGCTTATTTTGGGCATTATTCTGATCGTTGGCGGAACGTGGATTACCACCACCACAGAGGTGGACGTGTTCCCCGACCTCAATGCCCCCACCGTGGTGGTGATGACCACCGCACCGGGTATGGCTCCCGAAGAGGTGGAAAAAATGGTAACCTTCCCCATCGAAACCTCCGTAAACGGTGCCACCGGCATCCGCCGTGTGCGCTCGGCCTCGGCCATGGGTCTTTCAACCATTTGGGTTGAATTTGACTGGGGTACCGACATATACAATGCTCGTCAGATTGTGAGCGAACGTCTTATGTTTGTGGCCGATGAGCTACCCCGTGGGGTAGACAGACCCATGCTTATGCCCCAATCGAGCATTATGGGCGAAATCATGATTTTTGCCCTCACTGCCAAAGAGACCTCACCGCTGGAGCTACACACCATTGCATCGTGGACGCTTCGCCCATTGCTGCTCTCTGTGGGTGGCGTAGCCGAGGTATCCTATATTGGAGGTGAGGAGAAGGAGTACCAAATCCTTGCCGATCCGCTTAAAATGAAATACTACGACGTTTCGTTGGAAGAGCTGCACACCGCTTGTGAGGAACAGAATACCAATGTGCCAGGCGGATTTTTTGAGGAGTACGGAAATAAATACCCGGTGGTAGGCCGCGCGCGCACAAGCAATTTGGACGAGATTGGTAGCACCGTGGTTAAGCTGACTAATGGGTATCCCGTTACCATTTCCGATGTATCTAAGGTAACCATTGGCGCCATGCCAAAGGAGGGTGAAGGTTCTTATCGGGGTAAAAAAGCGGTGATTGTTACCGTAACCAAACAACCCAATGTGAACACCCTGGAGCTCACCGGAAAGATTAACCAAGCGCTGGAGAGTGTTAAACCCACCCTACCCGCTGATGTGGAAATACATGCCGATATTTTTGAGCAAGCCTCGTTTATTAAAACCTCCATTAGCAACGTACAAAAGGCCCTTATTGAGGGAGCCATTCTGGTGGTCATCATACTGATGATCTTTTTAATGAACTTCCGCACTACCATTATCTCAGTGGTTGCCATTCCCGTATCCATCATTATCACGCTGATTTCGCTTCGCTGGATGGGGCTAACCATCAACACCATGAGCCTTGGGGGTATTGCCATCTCCATTGGTTCGCTGGTGGACGATGCCATTATTGATGTGGAGAACGTGTATAAACGGTTACGGCAAAACCATATGCTGCCCAAAGAGGATCGGCGACCCATTCTCAAGGTAGTTTATGAAGCCTCGGTGGAGATTAGGGCTTCCATATTTAATGCCACGCTGATTATTGTGGTTGCTTTTGTTCCGCTTTTCTTCCTAAGCGGAATGGAAGGGCTTATGCTTAAACCCTTGGGAATTGCCTTTATCGTTTCCCTTTTTGCTTCCACCATTGTGGCGCTTAGCCTTACACCCGTAATGTGTAGCTATATGCTCACCAGCGATAAGCAGCTGGAACGCAACAGCCAGGGTAGCTGGGTAGAGAGAAAGCTAACCGCAGGTTATGCCAAAATACTTCGCAAATCGCTCAATCACAAAAAGCTGATTATTGGGTTAACGGTAACGCTCTTTGCTTTCTCGGTGGTGATTCTGGCGCTGCAAGGGCGCAGCTTCTTGCCGCCCTTCAATGAGGGTTCGCTCACCATAAATCTGGCTACTGTTCCGGGCGTTTCGCTGGAGGTATCAGACGATATCGGCCGTCAGGCCGAAGAGCTGCTGCTCTCCATCCCCGAGATCACCTCGGTAGCACGACGTACAGGGCGTGCCGAGCTGTCGGAGCACACCTTTGATGTGAACCAATCGGAGCTGGATGCTCCCTATCAGCTGCTCAATCGGAGCCGCTGGGCTTTCCTCAGCGAGGTTCGCCAGAAGCTTAACACCCTAGAGGGTGTGGTTGTGGAGGTGGGTCAGCCCATCAGCCACCGTATTGATGCCATGCTGTCGGGACACTCGGCCAACATTGCCATTAAGGTTTTTGGGTACGACCTGAACCATATGTACACCCTTTGTACCGACATTGCCGAGGCCATAGAGGACATTGACGGCATTGCCGACCTGGCCGTGGAGCAACAGGTGGAGATTCCGCAGGTGCAAATTCGCCCACGTCGCGAGATGCTGGCTCGTTACGGCGTATCTACCGCTCAGTTTAGCCATTTTGTAAGCACCGCCTTTAGCGGTGACAAGGTATCAGATGTGTTTGAGGGCGACAAGAGTTTCCCCATGGTTCTGCGTTTTAACGACGAATCGCGCAGCACATTCCAAGCCCTTGCCGAAGCCCCATTGGATACAGAGGTTGGAGGTAAGGTTCCGCTAAAATATGTGGCCGAAGTGGTGAGCACCTCGGGTCCCAATACCATTAACCGCGAGAACGTACAACGAAAAATTGCCATCAACATCAACGTGGCCAACCGCGACCAGCTGAGCGTGGTGAATGATATTAAAGAACGTATTGCATCGGAGATTGATATTCCCACCGGCTACCGCATTGAGTATGGCGGCCAGTTTGAGAGCGAGGCACAAGCCTCTAGGCGACTACTACTCACATCCATATTTAGCATTATCTCCATCTTTCTACT
>CAZKPD010000147.1:0-6324 GCA_964554585.1 uncultured Rikenellaceae bacterium | reverse complement strand
TGCTCACCATTTTCTTTTAGTCATTTGGCTATCTTTTGCCCTCTCCTTCTCCCTTAAACATTTTTCTACGCACTTTTAAAAGAGATGTTCATGGCGTTGCTATTCGAACAAATGAAGTATTCGTTATCTAAAGGTTAGGAATGGGGCAGCAACAATCACTTTCAAAATTTACGATGCTGAACAGAAGAGGGTATTCGGTTTGTAGCCAGCACCAGAATCTCATTACCAATGATAAACAAAAGTAGTTACCTATCATGGGAAAACGATTGGTTCTATATTGGTATGGGGATGCAGTATACCCTTGGTAGAAAGTAGTATTCCGAAAGTCAGACCTATTCCTGAGCCCTATTAAGAATGTACTTTTCTACAACTGTCGGAAAGTGCTTATGCTCTAACTCATGAATACGCTTAGCCAACGATTCCGGCGTGTCATCAGGCTGTACAGCGCATTGCGCCTGAAATAGCACTTCTCCCTCATCGTACCTATTATTTACCAGATGAATGGTTATGCCGCTATGCGATTCTGCAGCCTCTAAAACGGCTTTATGCACATATAAACCGTACATCCCCTTTCCTCCAAACTTAGGCAAGAGCGAGGGGTGGATATTAATTATTCGATCTGCATAGCTGTCAACAAGCATGGAGGGCAACAGCTTTAAAAACCCTGCTAACACAATATAATCAATGCGAAACTGCTGTAATAGTTCGATTACTTTTCCCGAATTTAAGTCAGAAACGCTAAAGACTAAACACGGAACATTTAGCTTAGCAGCTCGGTGAATAACATATGCATTCGGATTTTCGGTTAAAACTAAAGGAATAAAAAGCTGATTTGATTGAGAAAAGTATCTAATTAGATTTTCAGCATTGGTTCCTGAACCTGAAGCAAAAATCGCTATTCTGTTCATTTTATGTAATTTATGATTCCCGTGCAGCGGGTTTGATTAAAAAATAATGATTAAACTTTCAAAATTAGAAACAAAAGGCATACTTTTGCCCTGAATAAACAATTAAGCTTTTTATTTTGGTTTAATGTTTATTTCTTTGCACTTGCAAAAAACTAAAAACTATTTATTAATTAAACATTAAAGTTATGTCTGATATTGCAACCAAAGTTAAGGCCATTATCGTTGACAAGTTGGGAGTTGATGAGAAAGAGGTAACCCCTGAGGCCAGCTTCACTAACGATTTAGGTGCAGATTCTCTGGACACCGTTGAGCTAATCATGGAGTTCGAGAAAGAGTTTAACCTCTCTATTCCAGATGAGGAAGCTGAAAAAATCGGCACCGTTGGTGACGCAATTAGCTACATTGAAAAGAGTTCTAAGTAATAAATCTTAACCTGATAAGGGAAATAATTGTAAGTAACACATCTTGTGCTATGAACTTAAAGCGTGTTGTTGTAACCGGTCTTGGGACCCTCAATCCTATTGGAAATAATATTGACGAGTTTTGGAAAAATCTCGAACAAGGAGTTAGCGGAAGCAATCTCATCACCAGTTTCGATACCACAAAGTTTAAGACAAAGTTTGCCTGTGAGGTAAAGAATTTTGATCCGCTCCAGCATTTCGATCGCAAGGAGCTCCGGAAGTTCGACCTATACTGTCAGTATGCTATGGTGGCAGCTCACCAAGCTGTGGTTGATTCAGGGCTTGACCTTGAAAAGGTTGACCATGACCAAGTAGGTGTAATCTGGGCTTCAGGAATTGGAGGGATTCACACATTTATGGAAGAAATGAGAGGCTATTTCGCTGGGGATGGTACCCCGCGATTTAGCCCTTTTTTCATTCCAAAGATGATTGCCGACATTGCATCCGGTCACATTAGCATGCGCTACGGGTTCCGTGGTCCCAACTATTCTACCGTGTCGGCTTGCGCATCGTCCAACCATGCTATGATTGATGCCATGAACCTAATCCGTTTAGGTTGGGCTCAAGCTATGGTTGTCGGTGGATCAGAGGCCGCCATCAATGAGGCCGGAATGGGTGGTTTTAACTCTATGCAGGCAATCTCCACCAACAATGATAATTACAAAACAGCTTCCCGCCCATTTGACGTAACACGCGATGGTTTTGTGATGGGTGAAGGAGCTGGTGGACTTATCCTCGAAGAGTATGAGCACGCCAAAGCACGAGGTGCTAAAATTTATGCTGAGGTTGCCGGTGGTGGAATGACTGCCGATGCATACCACTTTACTGCTCCGCATCCGGAAGGCATAGGTGCTAAGAATTCGATGCTAAACGCCGTTAGGGATGCTAAACTTAGAGTGGAAGATGTGGATTACATCAACGTACACGGAACGGCAACTCCCATTGGAGACGTAGCAGAGATTAAGGCCATCATGGCTGCTTTTGGTGATCACACTTACAAGCTGAACATCAGCTCAACCAAATCTATGATCGGTCACCTACTGGGAGCCACTGGAGCAGTTGAAGCCATTGCTTCAATCCTAGCTATCAATAATGGAGTTATCCCTCCAACCATTAACCACACCACTCCCGACCCGGAGATTGATAGCAGAATAAATCTGACCTTGAATAAAGCCCAAAAACGAGAAGTAAACGTAGCTCTAAGCAACTGCTTTGGGTTTGGCGGACACAACTCGTCGGTAATCTTCAAGAAATTTGTTGAATAACAATTTGTTAGTGATTCGTCAACTCTTTCGCTTTAAAACCACACAACAGAGCAGCACCGACATCGCTTTTGCTCGTCGGCTTAGGGAATCGTTTGGTCTAAAAGTAAAGGATATCGAACTATATCGAACCGCTTTTATTCATAAGTCAGCATCCGTTTCGGTACTTAAAAATCAGGAAATTCATAACGAAAGGTTGGAGTACCTTGGCGATGCTATTCTTGATGCTATTGTAACAGAATTCCTGTTCTCTAGCTTCCCAAAAAAGGATGAGGGTTTTTTGACCAAAATGCGCTCGCGCATCGTGAGCAGGCATAGCCTAAATGGTATTGCCATTGCCATTGGGCTAGACAAAATGGTAATTACCCTAACCAACAACCCCATAGCCCATAAGCATATTTTTGGGGATGCCCTGGAGGCACTTGTAGGTGCTATTTATATTGACAAGGGGTACCTATACACTTCGCAGTGGGTTACAAAACACATTCTCTCGCGTCATGTTAACCTAGAGGAGTTACAGAATACCGAACATGATTTCAAAAGTCGAATTATTGAATTGGCTCAAAAGCATAGGTATGAAATCCTATTCCACAGCCAAGAAGTTCACCCCCCTCAAGGAAGTACTCCTCTTTTTGAATCAAAACTATTCCTAAATGACCAATTGATAGGCAATGGGTTTGCTACATCAAAAAAAGAGGCTGAACAGAATGCTGCTATGATTGCCCTAAAGCGCATTGATGTGCTATTGCCCTCCATTGAGATTGCCGAAACAAATAATCCTAGTTGGCACAACTAACCCCTTTTTCCAGATAAATTCAGCCATGGGCAAGCGTAATCTTATACTTAATGTCCCCTCTGAAACCTCTTGGTATTTGGCCATTTCATGTGCCGACACCATTCACAAACTTACATGGAATATTAACACCAACCTACAGCTTAACCTAAATGAGCACACAGGAATTAGCTCCAAAAACACTATTTTTCCGGTGCAGTTTGATGAGAGTTCTAGCCCCCTATTCTCTTTGGCTATCATAAAAAACAAGGTGGATAACCATGTGCTAATTAAGGAACTTAAGAATATTGACTATATCCTAGTGATTAGTGGCAGTATAACAGCGCATGAAAAAGAATCCATAACAACCAACCTAAAAGGTTTGTCAGGCATTACTGCCGTAATTCCAATTACAACCGACAAAATAAAATCCCTTAACCTGCTGGCACATCTCTAGCCGCTATGATGGCATAAAAACAATGCAGGCGGGAACCACCCCGCCTGCATAACCCTAAAACCTTAAACCTATGAAAAAACACTCAAAATGTCCTTAGTTAGGACCAAGTGTTATTAACGTTACAAAGATAGCTCTACATTTTGTTAACGGGGTTTAAGGTTTGTTAAAGATTGTTAATGTCACATAGATTGATCTGTTAAAGTACTTAACTTTGTGTGTATGAGGCGTAGTTTTATATGGATACTCATTGCTGTCATTTCCTTAGCAACCATTGGGCTAATTGCGGTACAATCAAAATGGGTTAAGATTGCTGTTGAGGTTAAGGATGAGCAATTTTGGCAAACTGCTCAGCTTGCACTGAAGAGTATTGCTTCGGAAGTAGATATGCAAGAGACTATCATTCAGGTTATTGACGAAATTAACCCCTATACTTCGGTGAGTTCCTCCTCATCGCCTAGCATTACCCGCCATTTCAGAACTATTAACCGTACCCAAGACGGGTTTAGAAGCCGAAGGCAAGATCAGCAGGTCCTCACCATCACCCAGCTTGATACGCTAAAGATTCCTTCACTCTCCAGCCTTTCGGTTATGGATTCGCTTCAGCTAATCCGAATTGACGAAAATCTTTGGGATATAAAACCCACCCAGCATAAAGGCCTTTATCCTGAGCTAAACTTTAACATCTCCATCGATAAAAAGCTGCTCAACAAAACCGTTTTTATCGAAAGCATAATCGATAAGATGATTAGGGTTGAGCTACCCATTGATGAGCGTATCCCGCAAGAAAAGTTGGATACCATCATGAAAGCACAGTTTAATAAGTTTGGCCTAAGGACTAAGATGGAATATAAGCTTGCTGCGGAAAACGATAGCACTGTATACACAAGCACTGGATACCAAAAGCACATGAAGCATGCCCTAACGGTACCCCTATTCCCCAACGATTTTTTTTCGCAGAAGTACTACCTGTCGGTTTACTTCCCAAACCATAAATCGTACGTTTTAAAATCACTGGGTACCATGACCCTTACTACTTTTGCGCTTACAATCATCATCATATTCAGCTTTAGCTCTACCCTATTCATTATTTTTCGACAGAAGAAACTTTCGGAGATAAAAAGTGATTTTGTGAATAATATGACCCATGAGCTCAAGACACCAATTTCTACCATCTCATTAGCAGCTCAGCTGCTAGGGGACGAATCTATCCCTTTGGAGCAAAAACGAACCGAACATTTGGGCAACTTAATCTCCGATGAGAGTCGCAGGCTAGGACAACAGGTTGAAAAGGTGCTGCAAATGGCCATTTTTGAAAAGACAAAGCTTAAGCTCAAGCTCAAAGAGACCAATTTTAACGAGCTGCTGGAACAGGTGCTACAATCATTTGATCTCCGTGTGCAAAGCATTAATGGACGCATTGAGAAATCACTCCAAGCTGCAAATCCTATCATAATTGCCGATGAGGTTCACATAACTAATGTGATGAACAACCTGTTAGACAACGCCTTGAAATACCGAAAGAATTCAGAGCCACTACAGATTAAGGTTTCCACAATAAATAAGAGGGATGGCGTGTTATTTCAGGTGAGTGACAATGGTATTGGTATCAGCAAAGAGAATCAGAGACGAATTTTTGATCAGTTTTACCGTGTTCCTACAGGGAATCTGCACAACGTTAAAGGATTTGGGCTTGGATTATGCTACGTAAAAAAAATTGTTGAAGAACACGAGGGTGGCATCTGGATTGATAGCAAGCTGGAACAGGGTAGCACCTTTAGCTGCTTTTTCCCCCACAAAGGGGCACTTGAAAAACAGAATATAAACAGTAAATATAGCTATGAAAGAAGGGAAAAGAAGAATCCTGCTCGCTGAGGACGATGAGAACTTAGGGTTATTGCTTACGGAATACCTAACCCTAAAAAATTATGAAACCGACCTGTACAAGGATGGCGAGAAAGCCCTAAAAGGGTTTAAAAACAACCACTATGACATTTGCATACTCGATGTGATGATGCCATTAATGGATGGCTTTACGCTTGCCAAAGAGATTAGGATACAAAATCCGTTTATGCCTATTCTTTTCCTTACTGCCAAATCGATGAAGGAGGATGTGCTAGAAGGCTTTAGCATAGGAGCCGACGATTACATGACGAAACCCTTCAGTATTGAAGAACTGCTGGTGCGCATTGAAGCCATTTTACGCAGATCGCTAAATGCTCCGAAAGGGCAAGATGAAGATATTTTTCAGATTGGCAACTACCAATTTGATTCAACCAAGCAAACCCTTGCCCTTGGCGATTCGATACGCAGGTTAACCACCAAAGAAACAGAGCTACTAAAACACCTATGCCTTAGCAAGAACAGCCTACTCGACAGAAACTTTGCCCTCAAATCCATTTGGGTTGACGACAGCTATTTTAATGCACGTAGTATGGATGTATATATTACAAAACTACGTAAGCTA
>CAZKPD010000146.1:0-6344 GCA_964554585.1 uncultured Rikenellaceae bacterium | reverse complement strand
GGAACCCCGCTATTCATGTCATGCCAAAATTCTTGGTACTTTTCCGTCTTAACTGCTTCAGGATTGGCAAAAAGGATGCTGTGATGGTGCCCAATCAGCTCCTCTTTTTGGTAGCCTGCTCTTTTTGCATATAGAGCATTTACCGAGATAATTGTACCCTTAAAGTCGTATTCCATCAGCAATCCAAGTCCGCCAATGGCATTCATGGTCCATTCCATTTCACGCTCCTTGCGGCTCATCTCCTCCTGTGTGGCCATTAGCTCCTCCATGTTCTGACGCATCTCCTCCTCTTGGGTCAGCATCTCCTCTGCTTGCTGCTGCGACTGCTCTAGTAGCATTAGGGTTTTGATATTTATGCGTACAGTTCCTATGGTTGCCGCAATACTCTCCGACACTTTTTCTAAGAATTCCACTTCAAATCGCTCAAACACCTTAAACGAGGCTATTTCCAGCACCCCTATCAGGTTCTCGTCCTGTTTAATGGGTACAAGAACAATACAATTGGGATTTGCCTCTCCCAACCCGGAGGTGATGGATACAAAGTTTTCGGGTATCTCGGTTAAATAGATGGTTTCACGCTCAACAGCACAAGCACCCACTAAACCCTCGCCCATCAGCACTTTAATATCCATATACTTTTTTCGTTCCCAAGCATACACCGAGGCTGCCTCAAGGTAAGGTTCCCCATCCTCATTCAATAGGAACAGAGCACCCTGATTGCCCTCGACGTACTTAACCAAACGGCTAAGCACCTCATCGGTAAGGGTATCCAAATTTTCATTGTTGCGTCGTAAAATATCGGCAAACAGCGCAAACCCCTCATTGGCCCAAGTACGCTTTTGCTCCTCGTTGATATGTACCTGCTGTTCCTGTTGCGCTTTTGAAAGGCTGTTGCGCATGGCCAGCAACGATTTGCCCAACAGGTCTTCATTGCTTAGGAGTTCTAATTGGCTATCCAATTTCCCCTCACCTATGCTATTGGCAAAACTATTTTTCTTGTTGAGCGCTTCCAGGGAGATGTTGAGCGAATTGGCCATAGCCTCAATCTCATCGCCCGTATTAAGCTGCAGGTATAAATCATCGGAGATTTCCCCTTTACTCAATCGGTCCAGCGTGTGAGTAATCAATCGGATGGGGCGTATAACCGAATTCGATACGGAAAGAAGGATAATGGTGAGTACAATCAATACGATGATTCCCACCATAATAGTGAAATTGAAATTTTTATCAGCTCTCTGAGTGATGGTCTTAAGCGGCATGCTAAGGGCTAGCGACCAGGTGGAGGGAGAATTACCGGCCTGAATGGGAGCAAAAGCAATGTAGTGTTCTGCCCCCTGTTCATCTATATGAATATAACAATGGGCCAAACCACGGGTAATTACCTCATGCAGATTTTCGCGTTCACAATCAAACGGCAAAAGGCTATCAATAGGGATATTGATATATTTTGGGTTATGGTGTGCAGCCACCATATAGTTTGAAGAGATTAAAAAGGCATAGCTCCCTTCAACGGGTTCAATACTGGCAATGGATTTCTGAAGACTTTCAAGACTAATATCCAACCCTATTAATCCCATAAACCTGCCACCCAACTGAATAGGCGATGCAATGGTGGTCATCAAAAGAGCCTCGCCCTTCTCTTGCAAATTTCCTTCGTCAAGGTACGGATCCCAGTAATCATCGACATTGCCATCCTTAAACGCCTTATACTTATCGGGGTCCCCATCGATACTGCGCATTTCGGTAACGCTCTGTATATCGCCGTTCTCGTGCCAAAGGGTGATGCTAAATCGCCCATAATCCTTGGCATAATTGGGTACAAATCCATATAATTCCCAGCTATCCCAAACGGAGTAAACATGTTTATTCCCCTCAAGCACCGGCTTGTACATTTTTTTATACAGATCTTGCCACGTGGAGGTGGGCAAATCCTGATAAACAGAAAAGGCTTGCGCCAAAGTACGTGTAACCGCCAAATCGCGCTCAAACTCTTTTTCAACCTTATCGGCTGACATGCGTGCAATAAGCCTTGCTTTCTCAAAAGCATCGTCGAGCATGGCCTGTCGTGATTTGGTTACTATGTAACCAACAGAAAACATGTAAAGGATGGTAGTGGCAGTGAGTACGAGAATGGTGATTTTCTGCCTAATCTTCAGCTTAATCCTCATGATGGCGGGAATTGGGTTAAATAACAGGGTTAAATTTACGTGGTTTTAAGTATAAAAAAAATAAACCTCCTTAAATGGATGCTGACATATCTCATCAATTGCCGAAACAAACCTTAGGGAACAGCACGACGAACCAGCTCAACCAATTTGCTTTGCTCTGTTTCCCAGCACAGCTCTTTGGAAGCATTTATGGCATTAGCTCTCCACTTTTCCATCCCTTCGGTATCATTAATCATACCCTCAATAGCTTGCGCCAACTCATGTGTCGAATAACCGGGGTTTATGGTAGTTCCAATCCCATACCCGTTTACTACCCGTTGCATTTCGGGCAGATTGCTTGCCAATACGGGAATCCCCGCCTGAATATAGTCAAACACCTTATTGGGTAACGCATAGCGATAGTTCAATCCCAGATCTTGCTCAATGGAAACGCCTAATTGGGCTGTACAGGTAATAGCGTGTAGCTGCTCATGCTCCACCTTTCCATATAGGGTGACCCTTTGGGTCAACTTCATTTCGGCAACCTGCTGTTCTAGCTGGGTATAAAGTGGCCCATCACCCACAATAAGCAGCCGATAATGGGGTAAATATTGCATAGAACTGATAAGGGTCTCCAATCCACGCCCCATATTCAATGCCCCTTGGTAAATGAGGGTGGGAAAATCGCTAGAAGTTGGTTTAACTACAGAATCCTTACGGTAAGGCAAATTTCGGATTACCACACAATCAAGGCCATACCTATCCTTTAGCTCATTGGCAACCCCTTGCCATATCCTACGGGTACGGGGCCTGTCAATAAGTTCGGGGACCTCCGTAAACAGCTCGTGGCTATCGTAAACTATGGGCTTTTGTCTGAGCCATCCGGCTGCTCGTGCAGCCAAAAGGGTATCCAAATCGTTGGCATGAACAAACTGATGCTTGTGGAAAAGGAGATAAAAAAAAGCAGAAATATTATAGCAAGCATAAAAAAGAGGGCCTTTACTGAAGGGCAGCCTCAAGAGTTTCACCCTGTAGGACTTCGCAATTTTTTTGGGAGTTGATTTGAGCCTTCGTCCAACAACTGTTACCCCAAACCCTTGGCTCTGCAAAGCAGAGGCAGTTCGGTGAATGCGCTGATCGGCAATCACATCAGAGGTAACAAGTATAATGATAGTGCCCAACTTTTTTTTGCTAAGTTAAAAAAAACTCTTAAGCCCTCACATTTTTCTATCTTTGCCAAAAATCTGAAGTATGGATACCCCCTTGAATGACCACAGCCTAAAATCATTAAACACTTTTGGCTTTGATATCAAAGCCAACCATTATTTTGAGGTTTCCTCCGTTGAAAGTCTCAAAAATGCATTACAATGGACTGATGAACACGGAGTAAGTCTTACCATTTTGGGAGGTGGATCAAATATCCTTTTTACGGATGATTTTAGGGGTGTAGTAATTAAACCCTCCATTATGGGCATTGAAACCCTTAGAGAGGATGAAGAACAGGTGATGATACGCGTAGGCGCCGGGGTTGAATGGGATCATTTGGTGGACTATACGGTTGGTCGGGGTTGGGGTGGATTGGAAAACCTCTCCATTATCCCGGGAAATGTGGGCGCTTCGCCCATCCAAAATATTGGTGCATATGGAGTTGAGGCCAAGGATACCATAGAGCAAGTGGAGGGCATATATATTGATTCGCAACAACCCTTTCTGCTCAGCAATGCGCAATGCCTATTTGGGTATAGGGACAGTATTTTTAAAAAGGAGCTGAAAGGTAAAGTGGTGATCACCCATGTAACATTCCGGCTAAGTAAGAATCCCACGCTAATGGTTCAGTACGGGAATCTGCAGGAGGAGCTGAAGCAGCATGGCGAGGTTAACATTTCCAATATCCGCAAGGCGGTAATTGCCATCCGCAACGCCAAGCTTCCTGATCCAAAGGTGATTGGGAATGCAGGCAGCTTTTTTAAAAACCCTGTGGTTGATATCGCTCTAGCAAATAGAATTAAGCAGGATTACGAAAAAGTTCCGATCCATGCCGTTAGCGAAACCCTATCAAAACTTCCTGCCGGTTGGCTGATTGAGCAATGCGGATGGAAGGGCAAGCGGGTGGGCAATGTGGGCGTTCATGCCAACCAAGCACTGGTACTTGTTAACCATGGCAGAGGAACAGGCAAAGAGGTGCTATCCCTAGCCAAAGCCATTCAGCAATCGGTAATGGATAAGTTTGGCATTCCGCTCGAAATGGAGGTAAATGTAGTTTAGAGTCGGTTCACCTCCTCTACAACGGTTTCAATCTGCTCATCAGTAAACCCCTTGCTTTTAGCTAATTGTTCAAGGGTTCCCCAAACGGGCTCACCGCACAGGATACACACCAATCCTTTTTCGCGTAAAAAGGCAACGGAGGCAGGTATCTTCTCCACCAACTCCTCAATGGAAATTTGTTTAGTTATCATATTCACCCTTAATGGTTATCCGTAACCAATAACATTGACCCGCTTTTTTTGTTTAATATGGCTACATAGTGGAACTTTTTCTGCTTGCCTATTGTGTTTCTTCTAGGCCTATTCCAATATGTAAACGGTTATTGTACCTTTGTTTTTCAGCCTTAAACTTTCAGTTTACTGATTAAAAAATATCAGGTATGAGAAAAACAGTATTATTCGTATCATTGGTTTTATTCTTAATCCCCCAATCCATGTCGCAGGAACCCACAAGATATATGGAGCCGCCGCAGGAGCTCCTTGAAATTATTGATGCTCCGCTAACCCCATCATTACTGGTAAATCCTACCGGAACCCATGCGCTGCTGGCCTATCCGCAGGAGATGCCCGATATATCCCAATTGGCCCAACCCGAACTTCGCTTGGCAGGGACACGGATTAATCCCAAGAACTACGGTGAAAGTACGCCGGGTTTTTGGAGTAGCCTTAGAATCCAAAAAATAGATTCGCAGCAGAGCTATCCCATTACAGGATTGCCGCAAGATGGAAATATCAGGCTTACCCGCTGGTCGCCCAATGGCGAACGGTTGGCCGTTGTGGTTTATAAGAACGAAACCATAGAGCTGTGGGTGGCCAATACCCAAAATGGCAAAGCAGCCCTTTGGGCTGATAATCTGCATACGGCTTTAGTGAACAATCCTATACAGTGGTGTCCCGACAGCAAAACCCTGTTCTTTACCGCCCGAATCCCCAGCCGAGAGGAAATTGATTTTAGCCAAACTGTTCCCTCGGGCCCATCCGTTCAGGTATCTAAAGGGCATAAAACCACGGTACGCACCTATCAGGATATGCTCCAAAACCCCATGGACGAAGCCCTGTTTGAGCACTATGCCACCGCTACCCTATCAAGGGTAACTGAGGGCTACGAACCTGAGGTAATCGGAAATCCCGGGGTGTTCAAAAGTTTTGCCCTTTCGCCCGACGGGCAATATCTACTGGTTCAGCATATTATGCGCCCATACTCCTACATTGTTCCCTATAACCATTTCCCTTTTTGGGTAGAGATTTGGGATAGCCACGGAGTGCTCAAGAAAAAATTGGCCGAAATTCCATTGGCTGAAAATATCCCACAGGGATTTAGCGCGGTAAGGATTGGACCCCGCAATTTTCGTTGGCGCAACGATAAACCCTCAACGGTGGTGTGGGTAGAGGCACAGGATAAGGGTAATCCAAAAATTGATGTTCCCATTCGGGATATTGTGTATTCACTTGATGCGCCTTACCATGATAAACCCACAGAACTCGTTTCACTAAAATATCGATTTGCAGGCATCACCTGGGGATGGGATAACCTGGCAGTGGTGAACGAGCGTTGGTGGGAAACCCGATCCGTAGTTACCAGCCTTTTTAACCCATCCGATCCCACCCAAGAGAAAAGGGAAATCTGGAATCGATCGTGGCAGGATGCCTATGCCGACCCCGGCAATTTTTTGGTAGAAGATAACCAATGGGGCATGCCTGTGCTAAAGACCAATGCAAAAAAGACAGCTCTCTACCTTAACGGTCGGGGTGCATCGCCCCAAGGGAATATGCCCTTTGTGGACGAGATAGCTATTGCTACGTTTAAAACCAAACGCCTATGGCAATGCCAGGCTCCCTACTTTGAGCAGCTGGTAAGGGTGCTGGATAAAAATGTCCAAACGCTGCTCACCATGCGGGAGTCGGTTAGCGAGCCTCCCAACTTTTACGTCCG
>CAZKPD010000145.1:0-6393 GCA_964554585.1 uncultured Rikenellaceae bacterium | reverse complement strand
CGTAATCGTGAAGCCATGCCCAACCAATAGTAAATTTATGGAATCGGAGCATATCCATAACCCCCACCTGTGGAATAGCTACCCTAAACAGCTCGGGGCGTTGGTTAACCACAGCACCCACTAACAGTCCTCCGTTAGATCCACCTTGGATACCCAATTTTTTACTTGATGTATATCCTTGGGCAATAAGGTACTCGGCTCCGGCAATAAAATCGTCAAACACATTCTGCTTGTTTAGCTTAGTTCCAGAGCGATACCAGTTCTCTCCGTACTCTCCACCTCCTCTAATGTTTGCCAAAGCAAATACACCGCCATTCTCAAGCCAAACTAAGCGTGAAACGCTAAACGAGGGTTTCATGGTTGCATTAAATCCGCCATAACCATACAGTAACGTAGGATTATTCCCATTCAGCTCAAGACCTTTTTTATGCACTATAAACATGGGGATATCGGTACCATCGGCACTTTTGTAGAATACCTGTCGAGTTTCGTAAGCATCATAATCAAAATCTATCTCGGGCTGAAAGTAAAGCTCCGACTCATACGATTCGGTATCAAAACGGTAGATAACCGAAGGGAACGTAAATGAGGTAAAGGAGTAGTATGCCGTTTTATCTTTTAGCTTTGAGCTAATTCCACCAACGGTTCCCAACGTGGGAAGCTGAACTTGATGCAACAGATCACCCTTAAGGTTATACACCTCAACTTTGCTTTTCACATCCTCAATATAGGTTGCTATAATCTTGCCTCCGGCAAGAACGCAGCTCTCTAGCACATCCTTCTTTTCGGGGATAACATCGGTCCAATTCCCAATATCCAAGCTATTCATGTTTATCTTGATAAGCTTGTACTTGGGCGAACGATAGTTGGTCAAAACGTATAGGTTATTTTCGTAATGATCAAGCACTTGATAGCTATAATCGAAGCTGGCGGTGAGCTGAATAAACCCATGATCGGTATTCAAATTTCGGATATACAGCGTATTCCCTTGGGTTGACTCGGACTCTGAGATGATCAGAAACTTCTCATCTGAGGTTACCTGAGCCGCAAAATTCCGAAGGGGCTCTTCGCTATTCTGGAAGATTAGCTTATCATTAGCTTGTCCGGTTCTTACTTTATGGTAATAAACCTTATGGAACTCATTTTTTGAGCTCAGCTCCATGCCCTCTTCGGGAGCATCGTAACGGCTATAGAAAAAACCGTCTTTAAACCACTCTATGGAAGAGAATTTGACCCAATGGATTGCATCCTCCAGATCGTTGCCGCTCTCAATATGACGCACTTTAATGGTATTCCAGTCAGAACCTCCATCGGCAATGGAATAGGCAATGTACTTACCGTCCCTAGAAACTGCAACATTATTAAGCGCCACTGTTCCATCCTCCGAAAAAGTATTGGGGTCAATAAGAACACGCGGTGTATCCTCTGGACTGTTTTGTACATACAAAATCCACTGATCCTGACCTCCCTCTCTTCGGAATGAGAAAATCTTTCCCCCCTCGGTAAAGGGAGCAGAAACAGTTGTATAGTTAAACAGTCCGGTAAGCCTATTCTTTATACCCTCGCGAAAAGGGATTGAGTTTAAGTACCCAAAGGTTACCTCATTCTGTTTGTTTACCCATTCAGCCACTCGCTCCGACTTATCATCCTCTAACCAACGATAGGGATCAGCAACTTGATACCCGAAATAGGTATCCACAACATCCTCTTTGGCTGTTTCAGGATAGTTGATCCTGTTCTGATTACAAGACATGGCAAAAAGCATCAATCCGGAAAGAAATGCTGGTATAGCAATTTTTTTCATAAACATTTAGTTTTCTGTATGTGGGAAGCATATTTAGATTAGCGCAAATGTACTCATTTGTTTATTAAATGCACAATACAAATATGGAGATTTTTGTCAACTTCTGGGGGCAATCATCTCTGGACTAATTTTGAAATCATCACACATAGGGATGAGGTTAAGGCCATAAAAAGAGGGGAAGTCCAATTCGGCTTCCCCTCTTTTGTATATAATCTGATAAGATATTTACTCTTTCTTTTCCGGTTTGGGCAACAGCACCTTACGGGAAAGCTTCATCTTACCGGTCTTCTTATCAATCTCAATAAGCTTCACCTCAACCATATCTCCCTCTTTCAGAACATCTTCGACCTTCTCAATGCGTTTCCAGTCAATCTCTGAAATGTGAAGTAATCCGTCTTTCCCCGGAATAATTTCGATGAATGCTCCAAAGGGTAGAATCGATTTTACCTTACCGGTGTAAATCTCCCCCTCTTCGGGAACAGCAACAATGGATCTGATCCATTGTACTGCACCGTTGCGCGCCTCTGCGTTATCGGCAAACACGGTAACAATTCCCTGATTATTCGTCTCCTCAATGGTGATGGTTGCACCCGTTTTACGTTGGATCTCCTGTATAATCTTACCGCCGGGCCCAATCACTGCACCAATAAAATCGGTAGGAATACTAAATTGCTCAATCCGTGGAGCATGGGGTTTAAGGTCGGCATTGGGTTCGGCAATTACAGCCGTCATCTTACCCAGAATATGCATTCTTCCCTCACGAGCCTGGTTAAGCGCTTGCGCTAGTACAGAATAGGGTAATCCATCCACCTTAATGTCCATTTGGGTAGCGGTAATGCCATCCTTAGTTCCGGTAACCTTAAAGTCCATATCGCCAAGGTGATCCTCATCGCCCAGGATATCGGAAAGAACTGCAAAACGGGCACCGTTGGGCTCAGAAATTAAGCCCATGGCAATACCCGAAACGGGTTTTTGAATCTTTATTCCGGCATCCATTAGAGCAAGTGTTCCTGCGCAAACAGTAGCCATAGAGGAAGATCCGTTTGACTCCAGAATGTCACTTACCACCCTAACGGTGTAGGGGTTAGCTTCTCCACCTGGAACCATCTTTTTAAGAGCTCTATGGGCTAGATTACCGTGTCCCACCTCGCGGCGGCTAACGCCCCTATAGGGTCGTGCATCACCGGTTGAGAATGGGGGGAAGTTGTAATGCAACACAAACTTCTCGGTTCCCTGTAGCAACACCTCATCAATCACTTTCTCATCCAACTTTGTACCTAGCGTTACAGTAGTAAGTGACTGGGTTTCGCCCCTTGTAAACAGAGCCGAACCGTGAGCAGCCGGAAGAAAATCTACCTCACACTCAATGGGGCGAATCTGATCGGTTTTCCTTCCATCCAGCCGAATACCCTCATCCAAAATAAGGTTACGCATGGCCTGTTTTTCCACCTCATGGTAGTATCTGTTCACCATAGTTGCTTTTGACTCACGCTCCTCTTCGGAAAGGGTGGCCATGAATTCATCCAAAATCGCTCCGAATGCTTCAGCACGTTCGTGCTTGGGAAGCATGGACTTGGCTACCTTGTAGGCTTTATCATAGCTAAATTTCTTTACCTGCTCCCGAAGTGAATCGTCATTGGTTTCGTGATTGTACTCGCGTTTAACCACGCCAAGCTCCTTGGCCAGCTCTAGCTGAACCTCACAATGCTTTTTAATGGCTTCGTGAGCAACCTTAATAGCTTCGAGCATATCGGCTTCCGACACCTCATTCATTTCACCCTCTACCATCAGGATATTATCGTAGGTAGCACCCACAACCATATCAATATCCGCATTTTCTATTTGAGAGAAGGTAGGATTAATGATAAATTTTCCATCCAAACGGATGACCCTAACCTCTGAGATAGGCCCATTAAATGGGATATCGGAAATGCTCAATGCTGCAGAAGCAGCAAGTCCTGCCAGCGCATCGGGCGGTGTATCCTTATCGGCAGAAATTAGGTTGATGGTAACAAATGTTTCGGCATGGTAATCTTCGGGGAAAAGCGGACGCAATGCCCTATCCACCAAGCGTGCAATAAGTATTTCATAATCAGAGGGACGTGCCTCACGTTTAAGAAATCCACCCGGGAAGCGTCCACCTGCAGCGTATTTTTCCTTATACTCAACGCTAAGGGGCATAAAATCAACATCCTCCTTAGCATCTTTTGCGCTTACCACGGTGGCAAGCAGCATGGTTTTTCCAATTCGTACAATTACAGACCCATGGGCCTGACGGGCCAATTTGCCTGTTTCAATGGTAATGGACCTTCCATCACCTAAATCGATCGTTTTCTTTACTTCGTTAAACATACAATTTCATATGTGTTGATAAATACTAAATGTTCCTTTAAAAAAAATCGAAGGGAACATGCTTTCTATCCCTCCGATTCCCTCTTAGATTTTTTATGAATTAAAAAAAAGGCAATTGCTTCAATTGCCTTTTGAATCCTTTTTTATCTTCTGAGGTTTAATGCTTTTACAATCTCGCGGTATCTTTCAATATCACGCTCTTTTAAGTAATCAAGCAATCTCCTGCGCTTACCCACCAGCTTTAACAGGGAACGTTGAGTAGCATAATCCTTACGATTTTGCTTCAAATGCTCTGTCAAATGGCTGATACGGTAGGAAAATAGCGCAATCTGAGCCTCCGGAGAACCGGTGTCGGTATTAGACTTCCCGTACTTTTCAAAAAACTCTTGTTTCTTTTCAGCAGTTAAATAATTCATAGTTAATCAATAAATTAGTGGGTAAAGCAAAACGCTTTTAAGTGTGCGAAGGTAAGACTATTTTGTGAATTAACCCAAAAATGTTATTTTTTTTCTGCCAAAGCACTCTCCGCTAGATCTTTTTTAAGAGAACACTGGTGCCTACCTGACAAAAAAGACATTTATGCGGATCGCAGTACTCCTGCTTGAGCTGCACCAGAGCCTGTGTAAAGAAAGCGCTATCGGCCTTAACCCCTAACTTCTCGAATCCGTCAACTATGCTGTTTCGCTCGGGTTTCATTGCTTCCAGCAGGCTTAGCGCCTTATCCTGCAGCTGCTCGTTGCCTCGCGCTTTTCCGTAGGCAAACGCAAATGGCACAACCGAATTGAGAATAATCACATCCATACTACCCTTCCCTAACCTCTTTTTACGCTGCACCGCCTCATGGCCAAACGTGTAATGGTTTTGCCAATAATCTGAAGCGCTAACCCCCAAAAGTTTATAAAGATCAGCGAGTTGCAACGTATCCAAACACTTAGAGAACAAACCGGATGAGGAGTGAATAAGCATGGCAAACTGTGCTATGCGAATGGTAGGGAATGCTGCGGGGCGTAATCGCAAAAACTTCCACAGGTGCTCTTCCACTGGATGCAATCCCAGCTTACCCTTTTGGTAGCTATACTCCTGCACCAGCTGCTCCGAATAGCTATCCAGAGGGTTGTCCAAAGGCAGTAATCCGGCTTGACCGAACAGAATGGCCTCAATACTCAACAGGTTATCCTTGATTTTAGCAAGGGCTTTCAGCGGAATCGATTTGGCCAGCAGCTCAAAGGGCAAAGCATTCACCTTTAGTCCAAAGCTATGAGCCATAGAAATATAGAACGCCTCTTCCCAGCTACCGTTCATCAGCTCAACCAAGCGGTTTACCTTTTCGGTTTTTGCCTCGAGACGCTGAACAGCTAACGCAGAGAGCCATATTTTCATGGCAAAAGGATCATATTGGGGTAGCTTATGGGCACAGGGTATCCAGCTATTCCTTTCAATAAGCCTTTGGTGCTCGTGCTCCAGCTCATCGGGATAGGGAATTTCAATGGTAGGCACCTTAGCTCCCCGACTATTGTACACCTCACCATCATTCATTGCTACAATATGAAGAATCACCGAATCATAGGCAGGGTTAGCATTGTGATTGTGCCTATTCCAATCGGATGCCTTAATATGGATCTCCACATTTCCTGCCCAAATGGTATTCCCCACTTTTACCTTGGCATTAAAAAAATCGGGACCGGCATGATGGTTATGTATCCCCGGTGAGATAACCTCTATGGGTTCTCCGGGGGCTAGCTCAACCCCATTGAATCGGGCGTAGCTATACTTCCATGCAAAGTGGATGATCTCTTCGTGCATAACGTGCCATTTGCTTGTGTAAAGATATTTTTTTGCCACAAACTAATCAAGGGTATTATGTTTTTTATACATTTGCGTCAGCATTTCGGGGTGTAGCGCAGCCCGGTTAGCGCGCGTCGTTCGGGACGACGAGGTCGCAGGTTCGAATCCTGCTACCCCGACAGAATATGAGGAGCAGCAATGCTCCTCTTTTTTGTCCATCCCCATCAAACGAGGTCGCAGGTTTGAACCGAGGCCGATAGGCCGAGCTCATGAGCCGAAGGCGAATAACCGAGGCGCAAAGCGCCGAGCTCATGAAGCGAAGAATTACGCTCCCATGCATCCACAAAAAGTTTGCAAAATATTCAATCGCCTTTTGACAGCCTTTAATACTTTTTTTATATATTAGCTAGACAATGAATAGGCCTGACTGGAGTCAGACCTATCTGCCCATT
>CAZKPD010000144.1:0-6421 GCA_964554585.1 uncultured Rikenellaceae bacterium | reverse complement strand
AAAGGATCTCCTACCTTCCACTATATCAATCCTAATTTTTTTTGTGTCGCTTAACAGATGCCTTTACGCAACTTATTTGTGTTACACCAATTATCTTTACCTTTGTAAACTAAACACAAGTATAACCAACCTAAATATTTTATGAGCAAAAAGTTGCCGATTAATGTAACCTCAGAGATTGGCGAACTTCAGGGTGTAATTCTTCATACTCCAGGAGTTGAGGTTGAAAACATGACACCCACCGAAGCCCACAGGGCTCTTTATAGCGATATACTTAACCTAGATATTGCCCGTAAGGAGTACGCTCAGCTGAGCGGAGTTCTTCAAAAGGTTACCCAAACATTTCAAGTAAAAGAGTTGCTGCTTCAGGTGCTCAGCAATGATCAGGCTAAGCTTGAGCTAATTACTCGCATTTGCCAACACGAAGGAGTAATGGACTTGATGGACAGGCTATGCCAAATGCCCCCAAAGCAGCTAGCCGGTGCTCTAATTGAAGGGCTCCCGGCCCTTAGGAATACGCTAACCAGTTTTCTGAGCAACGAAAGATACGCATTGCCTCCACTTTACAATTTCTACTTCACGCGCGATGCGTCCATGTCCATATACAACCAAGTGCTGATTGGCAAGATGGCCAATAGGGTTCGCGACCGCGAAACCATAATTATGGAAGCAATTTTCAACTCTTCGGGCGTTTTCCAAACCACAACCATCAATCCTGAGCAAGCGGCTGCAATGCCCCAGCTCTCCATTGAGGGTGGCGATGTGCTTGTTGCACGCGATGATATTCTGATTATTGGTAGCAGTGCCCGAACCACAACTCTGGGTATTGACCTTATTGCGAGCCAAGTACGACCAATAGAACCTGAGAAAGAATTTCATATCCTGGTTCAAGAACTTCCCCATAGCCCCGAATCGTTCATACATCTCGATATGGTTTTTACCCTTTTGGATGTGAACTCATGTATGGTTTTTGAACCACTAATCCTCAAGCCTAACCGATATCAGACCGTACATTTAACCGTTCAAAACGGAAAAATTAAGCAGATAAAGCGTGCCGATAACCTTTTGGTTGCACTAAAAAGTTTAGGTATGGATTTAAAACCCATTTCCTGCGGTGGTTCAGTTGACACATGGACCCAAGAGCGAGAGCAGTGGCACAGCGGCGCCAACTTTTTTGCCATCGCTCCCGGAAAGGTCATTGGGTATGGTCGCAATACCTATACCCTTAATGAGATGAATAGGAACGGGTATAGCATTATTCGAGCTAAAGATGTGATCAGCGGAAAAACCAATGTTGATGATTACTCCAAATGTGTTATCACCCTTGACGGCAGTGAGCTGGCTCGTGGTGGTGGAGGTGGACGATGTATGACTATGCCCGTAAACCGTAAGAGTGTTAAATGGTAAAAGCACTCTAAACATTACTTCATACCAACTGTTTATCTTAAAATCATAAACCAGATTATTATGAAGAAAAATGTTGGAAAAACGGATAAGATTATTCGCATTATTATTGCCGTAATCATTGCAAGCCTTGGCATATACTATCAGAGCTGGTGGGGATTATTGGCTCTGCTCCCATTGGGAACGGCGCTATTCAGCTATTGCGCCTTGTATGCCCTGTTGGGCATAAATACCTGCCCATTGAAAAAGCAAGAATAACACAAAAGGAGGCTATCGGCCTCCTTTTGTGTTATCAGTAGAACCCAGTACTAAACCATCTGTTTTACTAGATCTGCAGCCTCCTGAAGGCTAATAGCAGAGTAAACACTAAGTCCGCTACGATCAATCAGCTCTTTCCCCTCTTTGGCATTTGTCCCTTGCAAGCGTACAATAATGGGAACAGCAATATTTCCTATCTCTTTGTATGCATCAACAATACCCTGGGCTACCCTGTCGCAACGTACAATACCGCCAAAAATATTCACTAAAATTGCTTTCACTGCAGGGTCCTTAAGAATAATCCTAAACCCTGCTGCTACAGTTCCAGCACTGGCATTACCTCCCACATCCAAGAAGTTTGCCGGATCTCCACCAGAAAGTTTAATAATATCCATAGTGGCCATGGCCAAACCTGCTCCATTTACCATACACCCCACATTTCCATCAAGCTTAATGAAGTTAAGGTTAGCAGAAGATGCTTCAATCTCGGCCGGATCCTCTTCATCCAAATCCCGCATCTCTGCTATAAATGGGTGCTTATACATCGCATTATCGTCAATGCTCACCTTTGCATCGGCAGCAAAAATCAGATCATCAGAAGTTTTAAAAACCGGGTTTATCTCAAACAGTGTAGCATCATACTCTACATAGGCATTGTACAAAGCAGTTACAAATTTTACCATTTGCGAGTGGGCCTTACCCTGTAGTCCTAGGTTAAAGGCTATGCGCCGAGCCTGAAACGGCTGTATGCCCATAGGATGAATCTCTTCGGTAAAAATGAGATGTGGAGTTTTTGCGGCTACTGCCTCAATATCCATTCCTCCTTCGGTGGAGTACAACACCATGTTACGTCCTGTTTCCCTATTGAGCAGTATGCTCATATAAAACTCTTGTACCGAACTGGGACCGGGGTAGTAGATTCCTTGCTCTACCAATATTTTTTTAACCAGTTTGCCTTCGGCTCCCGTCTGTGGAGTTACCAGGGTCATCCCCAAAATACTCTTTGCATACTGTCTTACCTCATCAATATTCCTAGCTATTTTGACTCCACCCCCTTTCCCTCTACCTCCGGCATGGATTTGTGCTTTAACTGCAATGGCATTGGTTCCGGTTTTGGTCAAAATTTCTTGGGCTGCGCTTGCAGCATCCTCTACATTTTGAGCTAAAACACCCAAAGGAACAGCTACTCCTTGGCGTTTTAACAATTCTTTGGCTTGATACTCATGAATATTCATGGAAAAAAGATTTAATTTGCGATAGCAAAAGTACTAAAAATCAAGGAAAGAATAGCGATAAAACCAAGTAAGTTAGAAGAATGAAGCATCACAAAAAGCTAAAGAATGAAGAGCTGCAAAGGGTTAGTGTAGAGACTTTTCGAAGATTGGATAAATCTCCCGTGACCGTTGTCCTAGATAATGTTCGGAGTTTAAACAACGTGGGTTCTGTCTTTAGGAGTAGTGATGCTATGGGTATCGAAAGAATACTTTTATGCGGAATAACAGCCACCCCTCCTCATCCAGAAATATATAAAACCGCTTTGGGAGCGGAAAACTCTGTTGAGTGGGCCTACTACTCCACAACTCATGAGGCCATTGAACAGCTAAAACGAGAGGGGTATCGGATTGCAGCGCTTGAGCAAACTGAAGGGAGCATTAGCTTGCTAGAGTTCTATCCGGATTTGGATACTCGATATGCATTTGTTTTTGGGAATGAGCTCAAGGGGGTGAGCCAAGAAGTGATATACCAGTGCCATGATGTAATAGAGATCCCCCAATTTGGCACTAAACACTCCTTTAACATTGCCGTTACGGCCGGAATAGTCCTCTGGGATTACTTTTCAAAACGTTATGCAATAAAAAAGGAGGGTTAGAAAAACCCTCCTTTTCGTTAATATTTTTTAATGCTTACTGAAGCAAAGCATTGAAAGCCTCATTTTGGAAGTAGTTGCGGAACTCAAGGTCTTTAACTACGCGGTCTTTTAATGAAGCATCCTTAGCAAAAGCAGTACGCAGATTGTTCAGAATCATGGCTTCGTCACCAATTCTGGCACCAACAATTGCCAAACCATAGTATGCTTTAGCCTCATCAACTTTTGCAAAAGTATTCTTAGCCGCATCGTTTTTGTCGGTTAAAAGCATAGCCAAACCTTGGTTAAAGCTATCGGTTCCGGCTAGATATTCAACAGCAGCAGGATAGTGATTTTCAACAATAGCGATAATACCCAAGTTGTATTTCACATCAGCACCAGCGTTGGTAGCTTCTAGGAATAGGTTCTTGGCATCTTCTAGGTTACCGCTAAGCATCTCAACACATCCACGATTGTTTTTTACAATTGCATTATTAGCATCAAGAGCTTCTGCATCTCTAAGAGCAGCTTTAGCCTCTCCAATTTTACCTTCATTTAGGTGGAAGAAAGCGATATTGTTGTATGCACGGATATCGTTGTGCGTTTTAGCAGCCAATTTGTAAATGTTTACTTTGCGTTGAACGTCTTTGCAAAGTGCAGCTGCGTAAAGCATTTCCTCTACGTTAAGGTTGTCAAGCTGATCATTTTGAATCATTTCAATAAACTCTTCGTCGGAGTAACCAATTCTGTCGGTATTAACCACCATTTTGGAGCGACGTAGCTCGGGAAGGATTTTTTCAGCAAGAACTAGGTAGACTTTGCTTAGGTTTTTAATCTCTTTCTCGCGTACATCAGGATCGGAGTACATAGAAAGAACACGTAGGATAAGCTCTTTATCTTGGATGTCAGATGCTTGAACCTTTTTTTGGAAACCATCCCAGTCTTCGGCAGTGGTTTTTACATTTACGTAATCAGCAGGTTTACCTTCAACTTTTGCTTTTTTGAAAACACCAGATAACCACTTCTCGGTATTCTGACCACGCTCTTTCGAAAGTTTTTCGTTAAGTGCCTCAGGTCCATCGGGAGAAGCATAAGCAGATACATTAACGCCTTTCAGCTCTTTTCTTTCTTCTTTAGCTGCATCAGCAATAAATTTTTCTAAAGCTTTAACCTCATCTTTGGTCAGCTCGTTGTTACGAACGTCTGAGCGCTGGATAACAAAGTTGATTTGTGCTTCTTCGGTTTCGGTAACTACCCTTTGGAAGTTATCCTTCATCATGATGGGCCTGGGGTTAAGGTCTACAAATTTTGAGGTAGCAATAACACCAACACCAACTTTGTAAGGTGCATCAAAGGGAATCATTTTGTCTTTGTAACGAATGGTGAAGCGAAGTTCCACATCCGATTTCATCATAGCATCGGTATATGCGAACTCGATCTCGTGCTTAAAGCTTCCACCGGCTTCATAAGAAATAACCTGATAGTTATCTTCAACCTTTTCGCCTTGTAGGGTTTTAACAGCAAGTTCCAATTCTCCTCCGTCAAAAACAATAACAGGAGTTATGTCAAGAATCGCCTTCTTGTTAAAATACTTAGCAGGAAAATTTCCGGAAATTTCACCTTTTACGATATCTCCATGTACTTCAAGTGGATTGGGAGTTACCTTTAAATCGGTACCCTCGGCAAACTCTTTCATCTTATCCACTCCACCGCAACTGCTTACTACAAAAGCAATCAAGGCAAATAATGCTAAAACATTGAATTTAGTCTTCTTCATAATTATAAGTATTTGTTTGGGTTTCTAAACTTTTGGTTAACAAAGACAAATTTAATACACTTTTACGAATTACGAAACGTTTGGCATCACAAAATAGTTCATTTTTCACTAAAAAGAAACCCTTTCAATGCCTTTATGATGTTCCCGTTGAAAAATAGCCGCTTTAATCTTCTGATAATCCTCTTCATTTTTTACAAAATCAAGATTGGATGTATCAATAATTAGGAATGAGAGCTCTGGATGTTGCTTAAAAAAAGCGAAGTAACCCTCTTGCACCCGCTCTAGGTATGATGCAGTTATAGATTGCTCATACTCTCTGCCGCGATTCCTAATATTTTCAAGCAGTTGATTTACGGGAAGATGTAAATAAACGTACAGGTCGGGTTTGGGAATTGAACCGTAAATAATCTCGAAGATCTGCCGATAGAGCTGAAACTCATCCTTTGCCAGCGTATTTTGGGCGAAGATCAAGGATTTCATAAAAAAGTAGTCGGCAATAATCATGGGTTGAAACAGTGAGCTGATACGCAGCTCGCTATTAAGCTGCTTGTACCGCTCGGCCAAAAACGAGAGCTCCAACGGAAAGCTATATCGATCAGGATCGTTGTAAAACTTGGGTAAAAATGGATTATCCGAAAATTGCTCCAGCACTAGCTTGGCATTCAGCTCATGAGCCAATCGGGTACTTAGAGTGGTTTTCCCTGCTCCAATATTCCCTTCGATTACCAAATAGTGCATCCTGACATATTTTAAAAAAAGGGAGTTGGACAGATGCACCAACTCCCAAATATTCTTTTATAGGTTAATCCCTAATACTCAATTTTTTCATCCATATTGTAAAATAGGAACGAGTAGATATCTGCTACCTCCTCTATGGCCAATGAGATGGGCATACCCGCTCCGTGACCGGCTCTGGTTTGAATCCGGATAAGCTTGGGATTAGCACCTCGACCCTGTTTTTCTTGCACAGTTGCAATATACTTAAATGAGTGTGCAGGAACTACCCTGTCGTCGTGATCGGCAGTGGTTACCAGTATGGCAGGGTACTTAACTCCACTCTTCACATTATGGAGGGGTGAGTAGTTGTATAGGTTAAGAAATTGGATGGAGTCCTCGCTGGAACCGTAATCGTTAAC